>NZ_JBHVDD010000002.1:0-185414 GCF_042802995.1 Streptomyces sp. NPDC057438 | reverse complement strand
ACGGCCTTGCGGGTGCGGCGGCGCGGCTTGGCGGGGGCCTCGTCGGCCGTCACACCCTCGGCCGTGTCGAGCGCGGTCTCGGCGGCGGCCGCCTCGACGGGCGCCTCGGCTGCCTCCACCGACTTGCGGGTCCGGCGGCGACGCGGCTTGGGCGCCTCCTCGGCCGACTCGGCGGGGGAGCCCGCGACGCTCTCGGTCACGGCCTCGGCCGACGTGCTTCCGACCGTCTCGGCCACGGCCTCGGCAGCGGGGTTCGCTCCGCCACGGGTGCGGCGGCGACGGCGGGGCGTACGGCTCTCGGCCTCGACCTCGCTGGAACCGGCACCCGTACCCGGCGCCCCCGCGGACTCCGACGGCTTCGTGACGGCCGCGGCCTCCGGGGACACTCCGTCCAGGGTGGCTCCACCGCGCGTACGGCGGCGCCGACGAGGCGTACGCGCCGGGCGCTCACGCTCGCGCTCGGCGGACGAGGACGGGGCGGAGGAACGCCCGCCACGACCGCGCGGACCACGCCCGCCCGGCTCGCCCAGGTCCTCCAGCTCCTCGGCGTCCAGGCCGGCCCGGGTGCGCTCGGAGCGCGGCAGGACACCCTTCGTGCCCGCCGGGATGCTCAGCTCCTCGAAGAGGTGCGGGGAGGTGGAGTACGTCTCCGGCGGGTCGTTGAACCCGAGGTCCAGCGCCTTGTTGATGAGCTGCCAGCGCGGGATGTCGTCCCAGTCGACGAGGGTGATCGCGATGCCCTTGGCGCCCGCGCGGCCCGTACGGCCGATGCGGTGCAGGTACGTCTTCTCGTCCTCGGGGGACTGGTAATTGATGACGTGGGTGACACCCTCGACGTCGATGCCGCGGGCGGCGACGTCGGTGCAGACGAGGACGTCCACCTTGCCGTTGCGGAAGGCACGCAGGGCCTGCTCGCGGGCGCCCTGGCCGAGGTCGCCGTGGACCGCGCCGGAGGCGAAGCCCCGCTGCTTGAGCTGGTCGGCGAGATCGGCCGCGGTGCGCTTCGTACGGCAGAAGACCATGACCAGTCCCCGGCCGTCGGCCTGCAGTATGCGCGAGACGATCTCGGGCTTGTCCATGTTGTGCGCGCGGTAGATGTGCTGCGCGGTGTTCCGGACCGTCGCGCCCTCGTCGTCCGGCGACGTGGCGCTGATGTGGGTCGGCTGGGACATGTACCGGCGGGCCAGACCGATGACCGCGCCCGGCATGGTCGCCGAGAACAGCATCGTCTGGCGGCGGGCCGGAAGCATGTTGATGATCTTCTCGACGTCGGGCAGGAAGCCCAGGTCGAGCATCTCGTCGGCCTCGTCGAGGACCAGGCACTTGACGTGCTTCAGGTTCAGCTTCTTCTGGCCCGCGAGGTCGAGGAGCCGCCCGGGGGTGCCGATGACGACGTCGACGCCCTTCTTCAGGGCCTCGACCTGGGGCTCGTAGGCGCGGCCGCCGTAGATCGCGGTGACGCGTACGTTGCGCACCTTGCCGGCGGTCAGCAGGTCGTTGGTGACCTGGGTGCACAGCTCGCGCGTGGGGACGACGACGAGCGCCTGCGGCGAGTCGACGAGGTCCTCGGGCTTGGCGCGGCCGGCCTCGACGTCGGCGGGGACGACGACGCGCTCCAGGAGGGGAAGGCCGAAGCCCAGCGTCTTGCCGGTGCCGGTCTTGGCCTGGCCGATGATGTCGGTGCCGGTGAGGGCGACCGGGAGCGTCATCTCCTGGATGGGGAAGGGGTTGATGATGCCGACGGCCTCAAGCGCCTCGGCGGTCTCGGGAAAGATTCCGAGATCTCGGAAAGTCGTAGTCAGGGTGCTGCCTCTTCTGTGTACGCGGTGTGAGGCGAGCGCGGGGGTCGTGTCGGACCGTGCCGGGGACGTCGGCCGCCTCACGGGCAAACCGTGTGGCACGGGACCACTGCCGACGCTCTAGCGCTCATACCGCTGAGGGGTTCCCTCCGGACGCCGTACGCGAAGTGCCGTACGGAGAAGGAGGGCTGTCGGGTCGGAGCCGATCGGGCCACCGACCGGGCATCCTCATGCGTGCGGCCTGTCGAGATACGGTCGAACGATCGAGCTACGTCGACGTACCAGCAGGCGCATTACCACCATACCCCGGAATCGCGCATATGCGATGGCCGATTTGGTCACGTAGTGGTTGTCACACTGAAGGCCACGCGAAATGACCGGGCCCTTCCGCCCCGCGCGGAGCGGGCTATTGTGCGCTTCATGACCACGTCTGACAAGCCTGAGAACGCCACCGGCGGCGAGTCCGCCGACGCCGCCGACACCGCCGAGGTCACCGGGATCGCCGCCCAGGACTGGGCCCGGGCCTCCGCCGACCCGCAGTACCGCGCGGCGGTGGTGGATCTGCTGGGGGCGCTGGCGTACGGGGAGCTGGCGGCGTTCGAACGGCTCGCGGAGGACGCGAAGCTGGCGCCGACCCTCGTCGACAAGGCGGAGCTGGCGAAGATGGCGGCGGCCGAGTTCCACCACTTCGAGCGGCTCGCCGGGCGTCTCACCGAGATCGGGGAGGAGCCGACGCGGGCCATGGAACCCTTCGTCGACGCGCTCGACGGCTTCCACCGCCAGACCGCGCCGTCGGACTGGCTGGAGGGGCTCGTCAAGGCGTACGTCGGCGACTCGATCGCCAGTGACTTCTACCGGGAGGTCGCGGCGCACCTCGACTCGGACACGCGCGGCCTGGTGCTCGCCGTGCTCGACGACACGGGGCACGCCGGCTTCGCCGTGGAGAAGGTGCGGGCCGCGATCGACGAGGACCCGCGTGTGGGCGGCCGACTGGCGCTGTGGGCACGGAGGTTGATGGGGGAGGCCCTGTCACAGTCGCAGCGTGTGGTGGCGGACCGGGACGCCCTGTCCACGATGCTCGTGGGCGGTGTGGCCGACGGGTTCGATCTGGCCGAGGTGGGGCGGATGTTCTCCCGGATCACCGAGGCGCACACGAAGCGGATGGCCGCGCTGGGCCTGGCCGCGTGAGCGTGTGAGCGCGGCTGTGTGAGCAGGAGGGTATGAGCCACGGCCGGGTGAGCAGGGCCGGCCGTGAGCGCCTAGCTGTCGTGGGGTGCGGTGTCGTCCGGTGGGTGCGGGTCCGGTCGGGGCCGGTCGCGCGGGTTCCCGCGCCCCGGGGCGGACGGCTTCGACGCGGTCAGGGAGCCTTCGTCCCGCGCTGTGTTCCGCTCAGGCGGTCGCCGAGCTGCTGCGTCGAAAGCGTTCCGTCGGGCGCAGCAGCAGGGACAGGGAGGCCGCCGCCACGACCAGCGCGCCGGTGAGGATCAGCGGGAAGTTCGCCGAGCCCAGTGCCGTGTGCGTCAGGAAGGCACCGAAGAGGGCGCCCGCGGTGCCGGTCGGGAGGACCAGGGCGCGGGACGGCAGGCGATGGGACAGACGGTAGACGGCGGCACAGGCCAGAGCGAAACCGAGGAGTGCGGATCCGAGTGCTTCCAAGAACATGATCGGGTTCCCTCCCACATGGCCTGGCCTGGGCAGATCGTTCGTAGCCGGTACTACCCGCGCGCCGTCGCGCGCAATCATCGCCCGCCCCCGCGATGTGCCCGTTCCGCGGTGCTCGGCCGGTGCGAGCCACGCGCCACGGACGTACGGAGGGGCCCGGTGGTTTTCACACCACCGGGCCCCTCCGTACGTCTATCCGTGCCTCGTGACTACAGCGCGCTGAAGCCCACCTTGCGGACGGCCGACTCGCCGATGTCGACGTAGGCGAGACGGTCGGCCGGGATCAGCACCTTGCGGCCGTGCTCGTCCGTGAGGCTCAGCAGCGCCGACTTGCCGGTGAGCGCCTCGGCCACGGCACGCTCGACCTCCTCGGCAGTCTGCCCGCTCTCCAGAACGATCTCGCGGGGCGCGTGCTGCACGCCGATCTTGACCTCCACGGCTATGTCCCTCCGACGGTCAGTGAAGTGCGCGGGCTTCCGCGCCGTACCCAGCACACATTAGCCCGGTGAGGGGACGTGCACGCTCCGCCCGAGAACGCCAGGAGCGAACAGAACGCGGGAATCCTGACCTACGGTCCCGAACGGTGTTCCCGCTCGCCGTGCTCGATCCCCGTGCTCGAAGGGGCTCGCCGGGGCCGGTCGACGGGCGTGGTCGACGGGCATGGTCGACGGGCATGGTCGACGGGGCGCCGACGAGGTCGTCGATCAGTGCTGGTCGATGCCGTGCAGGGGGAAACCGGCGATACCGCGCCAGGCCAGCGAGGCCAGCAGCTGGACCGCCTGCTCGCGCGGGACGCTGCGGTCGCTGTGCAGCCAGGAACGTGCCACCACCTGGGAGAGACCGCCCAGCCCCGAGGCCAGCAGCATCGACTCCGCGCGCGAGAGACCGGTGTCCTCGGCGATGACGTCGCAGATGGCTTCGGCGCACTCGTTGGTGACCTTGTCGACGCGCTCGCGCACGGCGGGCTCGTTCGTCAGGTCCGACTCGAAGACCAGCCGGAAGGCGCCGCCCTCGTCCTCGACGTACGCGAAGTACGCGTCCATCGTGGCCCGGACACGCTGCTTGTTGTCCGTCGTCGACGCGAGCGCGCCGCGCACGGACTGGATGAGCGACTCGCAGTGCTGGTCCAGCAGCGCCAGATAGAGGTCGAGCTTGCCGGGGAAGTGCTGGTAGAGCACCGGCTTGCTCACTCCGGCGCGCTCGGCGATGTCGTCCATCGCGGCGGAGTGGTAGCCCTGGGCCACGAAGACTTCCTGGGCGGCGCCCAGCAACTGGTTCCGTCGGGCTCGGCGGGGCAGTCGTGTGCCTCGCGGGCGCGCCGCCTCTGTCTGCTCGATGGCTGTCACGCCGCCTCCCAAGATCGTCCACATGCGGGTGTGCGCCGCGCCGCCATCGTACTTTTCGGTAACCCCGGTGTGCGCGGTGAGAGCGCAGAATTTCACGGACCGGACGGCGGGGAAAGTGCCGCGGACCACGCCAAACAGGGGCATGGCGGGCAGGAGGAAGCCCTTTCTCGCCACCTGTCGTCGTCCCTGGTGGGGATCGGGTTACCGGTAGTCGTCCTCGTCGAGCGAGACGACGCGGGCCTGTTCCGCCAGATCGGCCTCGCTGGCGGCGCCCGGGTCGGCGTCGGTCAGTGGGTCGTCCCGGTCCGGGGCGATGTCCTTGTGCTGCTCGGCGGCATCGGCCTCCGGGGCCTCGACGTCGTCGAACTCCGTGGAGTCCTCCTCGATGAAGGTGTCGGGATCGGTCGGATCGACGCCCATGTTGGGTCCCCTTCCTGCTGTGCCCTGCTGCCGCTCCTGGTCTGCCCCGGTGCCGTCGGAACATTCCCTGGGCGGCCGGGTCACGTACGGGTGCCCTGTTCGCGAGCCTGGATGCCCTGTGTACGAGCCTAGGAGAAGGGCGACCGTGGCGCTACGCGATCAGGGGCGGCCTCGGCGTGCGCCGGGCGAGGAGCGTCGACGGCCCGCCGCCGGGGTGGGGACGTGGGCCTCCGGGGCAGTGCCCTGTGCACGGCGAGGGCGCTCTGGGTCATGATTCATGCGCGGCGAGGGCGCTCTGGGTCATGATTCATGCGCGGCGAGGGCTCTTGGGGCCGTGAGCCGTGCGCGGCGAGGGCTTTCGCGGGCCGGGGCCCACATGGCGGGGGCTTCTCTGACCAAGGCCCCGCACACATGGCTGATTTAGTCCGGACCTGTGACGGCGAACACATGAGTCACTGTGTGATCATCTCGTAACATTGCCCGCATGTCTTCGACCGAGCTGCCCTCCCTGCTGACCGCCACCGCATCGCCGAAGGCGAGTGCCGTGCGGGTGGCGCCCGGCGAGAGGATGAGATCGGTCCGGCTGCCGGGGATCACGCTGGCGGTACGGTCGAGGCCGCCGGCGCGCGAGGGGCTGCCGCCCGCCCTGTACGTGCACGGCCTGGGCGGCTCCTCGCAGAACTGGTCCGCGCTGATGCCGCTGCTCGACGGGCTCGTGGACGGCGAGGCGATCGACCTGCCCGGATTCGGCGACTCGCCGCCACCGGACGACGGCAACTACTCCGTCACGGGGCACGCGCGCGCGGTCATCCGCCACCTCGACGCGGCCGGACGCGGCCCCGTGCACCTCTTCGGCAACTCCCTCGGCGGCGCGATCGCGACCCGTGTCGCCGCCCTCCGCCCCGATCTCGTCCGCACCCTGACCCTGGTGTCGCCCGCCCTGCCGGAACTGCGCGTGCAGCGGACCGCCGTGCCGACCGCGATGCTCGCGCTGCCGGGCATGTCGGCCCTCTTCACCCGCTTCACCAAGGGCTGGACCGCCGAGCAGCGCGTACGGGGCGTCACGGCGCTCTGTTACGGCGACCCCGGCCGCGTCACGGACGAGGGTTTCCGCAACGCCGTCGAGGAGATGGAGCGGCGCCTCCAACTGCCGTACATGTGGGACGCGTTGACGCGTTCCGCCCGTGGGCTCGTGGACGCCTACACCCTGGGCGGGCAGCACTCGCTCTGGCGTCAGGCGGAGCGCGTCCTCGCCCCGACCCTCCTTGTCTACGGTCGCCGCGACCAGCTGGTCGGCTATCGCATGGCCCAGCGCGCCGCCCGAGCCTTCCGCGACTCGCGCCTCGTCTGTCTGCCGGACGCGGGGCACGTGGCGATGATGGAGTACCCGGACGCCGTGGCCGCCGCGTTCCGTGAACTGCTCGCGGACGCCGCGGAGTCAGGTGGTGGGGCGGACTCGGGGAAGAGGGGCTTCGGCGTGACGGGTTCCGGCGCGCCAGGGTCGGGGGCGGAGATCTGGGAGCCGGCCGCCGGTACCGGACCGGTCGCCGACGAGCCTCCACCGGGCTCTCCCGGCGGGGGGAGCTGAGGCGCGGCGTGGGACGGCACAGCCGCAAGGGGCGGGCGCCGAAAGGCGACACGAACGAGACAAGGACGGCCCGGACGGCGACTTCCGCCGGATCGGGCGACGGCGCACCGGCCGCGCGGCGCGCATCGGGTACGCAGGGGGGCTCAGGGGTTCAAGGGGTCCGGGGGGTGGACGGCCCCGCCGTTCCGGCCGCCGGAAGCGCTCCGGCTGCGGCGTCACCGGCGCAGGCAGGTGCGCGGCCATCGGCCGGCCCGTTGTCCGCAGGGAGTTACGGTCAGGCAAGCGGCCAGGGGATGCAGGGATTCGCCGGGACTGCGCCCGGGCAGCAGGGCGCTCGTCTTCCTGACGGCACGCCCGCGCACGGCTTTCCCCGCCTGCCCGACGGCGCCCCGGCGCGCGCCGTGCCCCGTTTCGCCGACGGCACTCCGGCGCACGGCTTCCCCCGTCTCCCCGACGGCACGCCCGCGCACGGCTTTCCCCGCCTTTCGGGCGATGCTCCCGTGCACGGCGGTCCGCCGGGCCGTGGTGGGCATCCCGAGCAGCGTGAAGCCGGGGGCGGCTGGGGGCACTTGGGTGGTGACGGGCGCCGGACGGGTGCCGGGCACGGCGTGTCGCACGGGGCTCCCGCGGGGGGTCCGTATGGTGTGCCGGGCGAGGCGTCACCCACCGGCGCCCCGTACGGCGAACCTCCGGAGCGTTCCGGTCGCCGTATCCCCATTCCCCGGCAGCGGCAGGAGACCATGCCTCCCGGTGGCCCCCGCCAGGCATATCTGGACGCCTTCGACGACGTCGAAGACGCCTTCGTACCCGGTCGGACACCTCGCGCCGCGTCGGATGCCGCCGCCGACGGCCGGACCGGGACGGCTCTCCAGGAGACGCCGCTGCGAGAGGGGACGCGGGAGCAGCCGCTGGGGCGGGCGGAGTCGGGAGAGCGGCCTCAGCGCGAGGGGTCCGAGGTCGGGGAGACGGCCAGGAGCGGCAAGGCGCGGGCGTTCGCCGGCATCGCGGCCGCCGCGGTCACGACCGTGCTGGCCGTCGTCGTGGGCGGGCAGATGGCCGCCGGACAGGACGACGCCGCTCCGCAGCCGCAGGCCGCCGACGCCGGCGAACGCGATGTGCGCGGCGCCTCACGCAGCGACAACCGGCCCACGCCGTCCGGTGCGCCGAGCCCGAGCGTGACCCCGTTGTCGTACGACCAGAAGATGGGCGCCACCTACGCGCTCGCGGCGGACCTGGAGGGCGGCGGGAAGTTCGAGGCGGTCAGAGGCTTCGACAAGGCGCCGGGGAAGGGGCAGAAGTACCGCTACCGCGTCGACGTGGAGAAGGGACTCGGCCTGGACCCCGAGCTGTTCGCCGAGGCGGTGCAGAAGACCCTGAACGACGAGCGGAGCTGGTCCCACAGCGGCGGCCGCACGTTCGAACGGATCTCCTCGGGCACACCCGACTTCGTGATCACGCTGGCCAGCCCGGGCACCACGGCGACCTGGTGCGCCAAGTCGGGCCTCGATACGACCGTCGACAACGTCTCCTGTGATTCGGCCGCCACCGAACGCGTGATGATCAACGCCTACCGCTGGGCCCAGGGCTCGAAGACCTACGGCGACCAGATCCACGCGTACCGGCAGATGCTGATCAATCACGAGATCGGTCACCGCCTCGGCTACAGCCATGTGACCTGCGACAAGGACGGGGAACTCGCCCCCGTCATGCAGCAGCAGAGCAAGTTCCTGACCTATGACGGCATCACGTGCAAAGCCAACCCCTGGCCCTATCCCGGTAGGTGACGGGGCGCGCGGGGCGACCCCGGGTCGCCTGACGCGGCGTGATCGAGTGATCCCCTAGCGCGACAAAACGCGTCCCGCTAGGGAAAGTTACGACCGTTCACCCCTTTTGGTGGTGCGACGGACAACCGTCCGTCGCACCCCCGCCTCGTCCGCATACGTTCGTCCCGCTGCGAGCCGTCGGGTGAACGGCGGCTTCTCAAACGGGAGATCGGGGGTGCACGCGTGCGCATCGGACTGCTTACGGAGGGTGGCTATCCGTATGTGAGCGGTGACGCCAGGCTCTGGTGCGACCGACTCGTACGTGGGCTGGCGCGACACGAGTTCGACATCTACGCGCTCAGCCGGAGCGAGCGGCAGGAGGACGAGGGCTGGATCCCGCTGCCGTCCCAGGTCAGCCGCGTTCGTACGGCGCCGTTGTGGACCGCCGAGGACGACGGGATCGTCCATGGGCGCCGGGCCCGGAGGCGCTTCGCCGAGGCGTACGGCGAACTGGTGTCCGCGGTGTGCTCGGGAAGCGTGGGCGGAGCCGACGGGGCGGATGGGGGCCGTGAAGGT
Source organism: Streptomyces sp. NPDC057438 (assembly GCF_042802995.1). Classification (NCBI taxonomy): domain Bacteria; kingdom Bacillati; phylum Actinomycetota; class Actinomycetes; order Kitasatosporales; family Streptomycetaceae; genus Streptomyces; species Streptomyces sp. NPDC057438. The sequence continues at coordinate 176,260 of NZ_JBHVDD010000002.1, read as the reverse complement.
CGCGGGGCCGGTGCGCTCGTTGGGCTTGGAGGGATCGGAGGCCTGGGGGAGGCTTCCGGTGGCGGGGCCGCCGCTGAGGCGGACCGTTTCGGCAACGCGCTGTACGGGCTCGCCGAGCTGGGCCGTGAGGAAGGCGGACTGGTCGGCGCGCTGCGCTCCGAGAGCGCCGTGACCACGCTGGAGCGCGCTTGTCGCGCGCCGGGCGCTCTGCGCGGGGCGCGCGAGGCCCGCGTACCGGATCTGCTCACGGTCGCCGCACACCTCGAACGCGCCCTGCGCCCTCTCTCGCTCGACTGGTACGAGGACGACGGACTCGGCTCGGTCGACCTGTGTCACGCGACCGCCGGTGGCTCGGCCGCGCTTCCCGGGCTGCTGGCCCGGTACTTCCACGGGGTGCCGCTGCTGGTCACCGAGTACGGCGTGCCGCTGCGGGCGCACTACCTCGGGGCTTCGGGGCAAGCGCCGGTGCGCGCCCTGCTCGCCGCCTTCCACCGGCGGCTGACCACCGAGGTCTACCGGCAGGCAGCCTGCCTCACCCCCGGGAACACCCATGCCCGGCGCTGGCAGGAGCGCTGCGGCGCCGACCGGGCCAGGATCAGGACGGTCTACCCCGGCATGGACGCCGCCCGCTTCGCGGAGGTGGGCGAGTCGCCGGAGTACGCGGATCCGTACACCCTCGTCTGGGTCGGCCGCATCGAGCCCGCCAAGGACCTGATCTCGCTGCTGCACGCCTTCGCCGAGATCCGCCGGGCGGAGCCGAAGGCACGGCTCAGGATCATCGGAGCGGCAACGGGGTCCGAGGCCACCGCCTATCTGGGTCACTGCAGAGCCCTGGCCGCGCAGGTCTTCCCCGACGAGGCGGACGGCGTCCACGCGGTCGGTGCCAACCCCGTCTCCTTCGAGGAGATCGGCGACCCTGCCGTCCCCGATGTGGCCCGGGCCTACGCGGCGGGTGCCGTGGTCGTGCTGTCCAGCGTCGTCGAGGGCTTCCCGATCAGCCTCGTCGAGGCCATGTTCTGCGCCCGGCCGACGGTCTCCACCGACGTGGGCGCGGTCGTGGAGGTCATCGGCGGCACGGGCCTCGTCGTTCCTCCGCGCAATCCGCGGGCGCTGGCCGAAGCGTGTGTGGCGCTGCTGCGGGAACCCCAGCGCCGTGCGCGCCTGGGCGCAGCCGCCCGCGCACGCGCTCTCGAACTCTTCACGGTGGAACAGAACGTCGAGGCATTTCGTGGCATCTACCTGGACGTCGTCTCCCAGGCCCCGGTGCGCAAGGTCGTCCTCGACAGGACCGGTGAACCACTGCCCTTCGGAGCCCCCGCCGAGGCTCGGGTACCCGGCCGCTGGACCGACTCCCGACTGGTGACGGGCGGCCTCGGTGTCGCCGGGGTGGCCGGCGTGGCCGGCGTGGCCGGGGGCGCGGGCGTCTCGGGGGGCACCGGGGGCACGGGTCGTGGGGCGACCGGCCCCGCACGGCCACGCTGGGCCGTCGACACGCCTGCGGGGGCGTCGACGCCGGTGTCGGGGACCCCGGCGACAGCGACGGGGACGGTGGCATCGGCAGGGGCATCGGCGCCGACGCCGGTCGCGAACCCGACTTCTGCACCTGGCTCGGCACCGGGTGCTCCGTCCACCCCGGCGCAGGGGCCTGCGCCGGTGCCGGCTTCCTCTGCGACACCTGCCGCGACCTCCGCTTCCGCCTCCACCTCCGCTGACGACTGCGCGGCGGCGTCCGCCCGTTCGGCGGCCGACCCGGTCGCGACCGCGGAGAGGTCTCCGGGTACGACCGCAGGGGAGCCCGTGCCTGCGGGGGAGGGCGCGCGATGAGCGAGCTGCGCCTCGACGGACTGGACGGGCTGGACGGATGGGACGGGCGAGAGGGACTTGACGGACCAGAAGGGCTGAACGGCCGGGACGGACGAGACGGAGGGGACGGGCGCGAGGAATTCGATGTGGTCGACGGCGCCGCCGAGTTGGACCGCTCGGGTGTCCAGCCCGGACCCGCGTCCACCCCCCGGCCCGGCGCCGTCGACCCGGTGAAGGCGTTGATGCACCGGCACCGGGACCTCTGCGAGCGGGCGGTGGACCCCTTGGAGATCGCCGCCGGACTGGAGGCCCACGGGGTGACGGACCGTACGGCAGCCCGCTTCCGGCACCGGGACGTGTTCTCCCTCGCCGAAGAGATGTACGCGCGCGTGTCACGGGACGGGGAGGGGATCACGGAGCGTGAGCCGGTGCCGAGCGCGCCCGGAGTGCGTGGTGGCTGGGCCGTGCTCGCCCTCCTGCCCGGCGCCGTGTGCGCAGCGGCCGTCGCCGGCGTGCGTCTCACCGACGGCCAACCCCGTCTCGCGGTCGCCGCCGCCGGCGCACTCGCGGTGGCGCTCGCCCTTCGCGTCGCCCTCGACCGCGGCCCCCTGCGCGCACCATCGGACGCGTCCGGCCGTACCCGCGTCTGGACCGGCTGGCTGGTCGCGTACGCGCTCCTCGGCGACGGTCTGCTCGCCGCCGGACTCGGCGACGGTCCTCATGGCCCCTGGCCCCTGGCCGTCGCGCCGGTGCTCGCGCTCAGTCTGTCCTGCGCCCCCGCCGTCTGGTGCGCCCACCTCCTCGGCGCACGCGCTCGCCGCAAACTCGCCACCAGCCGCGGTCTCGCGGAGTTCGCCGACTCCGTGAAGCCCCTGATCCTCGGCGTGTTCGCGCTCCACCTCTGTGCCCTGACCGCCCTGCTCGCGCTGTGCGCCGAGGCCCTGCACGAGCCCACCGGGTACGCCGGAGCGGGCGCCCTCGGTGTACTTCTCCTCCTCGCTCGCCTCCTCATCGCGCATGGAGCCCTCCAGGCCCCGGTGGTCGCCCTCCGCGCGGCCGCTCTGGCCGAGATGATCGCGCTGGCCACGGTCTTCGGGAGCCGCCTGCCCGGCTGCTCCTTCCTGGCCGTCCCCGTGGAGGCGGTCGTGGCCGCCTGGGGGGCCGGGGCCGTACCTGCCCTCGTGTGCGGCACCGCCGCGCTCGTCCTGCTCGTCCACGCCACCCGCACGCTGACCCGGGCCTCGGCCCACTCCCCGCCCTCCGGGGCGACCTGACGCGCCCCCGGCCCTTCGCCCGGCGGCCACACGCCACCGTGCGAAGGGCCGGGCCGACCGACGCACGGGGCTCATGTCCCGGGCGCCCGTCCCGCGGGGCCGACACCGCGGGCCACCTCATCACCCACGGCACCACCCCATAAGGAGAACGCCAGATGATCACCTCCCGAACCGGAGAACCCGCCCCGGGAGCCGCCCGATGAGGGTCCTGCTGATCGGAGCCAACGGCTACCTCGGCCGCTTCGTCGCCGAACGTCTGCTCGCCGACCCGGCCGTCCAGCTCACCGCGCTCGGCCGCGGCGACGACGCCGACGTACGGTTCGACCTCGCCACCGGCAGCCCGGGCGCGCTCACCCGCTTCCTGGACGCCGTCCACCCCGGGGTCGTCGTCAACTGCGCCGGGGCCACCCGCGGCGGCGCCCGCGAACTCACCCGGCACAACACCGTCGCCGTCGCCACCGTCTGCGAAGCCCTGCGCCGCAGCGGCTGCGGGGCCCGACTGGTGCAGCTCGGCTGCGGCGCCGAATACGGGCCCAGCCAGCCCGGGTCCTCCACCGCCGAGGACGCCGTGCCCCGCCCCGGCGGCCCGTACGGCGTGAGCAAGCTCGCCGCCACCGAACTCGTCCTCGGCTCCGGCCTGGACGCCGTGGTCCTGCGTGTCTTCTCACCCGCCGGGCCCGGCACACCGGCCGGCTCGCCGCTCGGTCGCCTCGCCGAAGCCATGCGCCGCGCCATGCAGTCCGGCGACGGCGAACTCAAGCTCGGCGGTCTCGGCGTCCAGCGCGACTTCGTCGACGTCCGCGATGTCGCCCGTGCCGTCCACGCCGCCTCGCTCTCCGCGGCGCAGGGGGTGATCAACATCGGCTCGGGTCGCGCCGTACGTCTCCGCGACGCCGCGGCCGTCCTCGCCCGCGTGGCCGGCTACGGCGGCGCCCTCCACGAACTCGACGCTCCGCCCGGCCCCCTCCGGCCCACCATCGGCCACCCCCGCCCCGAACCGGATCACACCGGCCCCGTCTCCTATCCCTACCCGGACGGGTGCGGCAGTTGGCAGCAGGCCGACGTCCGCACCGCCCGGGACCGCCTCGGCTGGCGGCCGCGGATCAACCTGGAGGAGTCCCTCGCCGACATCTGGATGGAGGCGGCATGCCGTATCTGACTTCGGCCCCGTCCGCCATCGCGAGCACCGGCCTCAGCCTCGGCGTCGGCATCCCCGGCTATGCCCACCCCCTCGTCGCCCCCTTGGAATGGGGCGAACTCGCCCGTCCCGGCACCCCTCTGCACTGGGTCGTCCTCAACGTCTCCGACGGCCCCGGAACCCGCCCCGACCCGCACTGCCTCGAAGCCGCCGGACGGCTCCGGAACGCGGGCGTCCGGGTCCTCGGCCATCTGGACCTGACATATGGGGCGCGCGCCCTCGCCGACATCGCCTCCGACGCGCGCCGCTATCTCGACTGGTACCGGATCGACGGGTTCTTCCTGGACCGCTGCCCCACGGAGCACGGAGCCCTGCCCGACACCGACCGCACGGTCACCGCACTCCGCGCGCTCCTCGGCGGCGGGCACATCGTCCTCGGCCAGGGCACCCATCCGCACCCCGGATATGTCGACACCGCCGACCAACTGGTGACCTTCTCCGGGCCGTGGAGCGACTACCGCTGGTCCCAGGCGGCCGAGTGGACCGCCGACCATCCGCCCGAGCGCTTCTGCCACTTCGTCCACGGCGTCCCGCGCGGCCACCTCGACGAGGCACTGCGCGTCGCCCGCTGGCAGGGCGCCGCCACGATCTACTTCACCGACCGCAGGGACCGCGGCGGCCGGACCGACCCCTGGGAGACCATGCCCGGCTACTGGGACGACATCGTCTCGCTGGTTGGAACGGGTGTCTCGGAATGAAAAAGGGCGTGGCAGTGTTACGGGGAGAACAACTGTAGTGATTGACCGACCAACGGAGTCCCCGTGTCGCTGCCACCCCTGGTCGAGCCCGCTTCCGAGCTCACCGTAGACGAGGTCCGCAGGTACTCCCGCCACCTGATCATCCCCGACGTGGGGATGGATGGGCAGAAGCGGCTGAAGAACGCCAAGGTGCTGTGTGTGGGCGCCGGCGGCCTCGGCTCCCCGGCGCTGATGTACCTGGCCGCGGCGGGCGTCGGCACGCTCGGCATCGTGGAGTTCGACGAGGTCGACGAGTCGAACCTGCAGCGCCAGATCATTCACAGCCAGGCTGACATCGGCCGCTCCAAGGCCGCGTCCGCCCGCGACTCCGTGCTCGGGATCAACCCGTACGTGAACGTGATCCTCCACGAAGAGCGGCTCGAGGCCGAGAACGTGATGGACATCTTCAGCCAGTACGACCTGATCGTCGACGGTACGGACAACTTCGCGACCCGCTACCTGGTCAACGACGCGGCCGTGCTGCTCAACAAGCCGTACGTCTGGGGCTCGATCTACCGCTTCGACGGCCAGGCCTCCGTGTTCTGGTCCGAGCACGGCCCCTGCTACCGCTGCCTCTACCCCGAGCCGCCGCCGCCGGGCATGGTCCCCTCCTGCGCCGAGGGCGGTGTCCTCGGTGTGCTCTGCGCCTCCATCGGCTCCATCCAGGTCACCGAGGCCATCAAGGTCCTCACCGGCACGGGCGAGCCGCTGGTCGGCCGCCTGATGATCTACGACGCCCTGGAGATGCAGTACCGCCAGGTCAAGGTCCGCAAGGACCCCGACTGCGCGGTCTGCGGCGAGAACCCCACCGTCACCGAACTCATCGACTACGAGGCCTTCTGCGGCGTCGTCTCCGAGGAGGCCCAGGAGGCGGCGGCCGGCTCGACGATCACTCCCAAGCAGCTCAAGGAGTGGATCGACGACGGCGAGAACATCGAGATCATCGACGTCCGCGAGATCAACGAGTACGAGATCGTGTCCATCCCGGGCGCCAAGCTGATCCCGAAGAACGAGTTCCTCATGGGCACCGCCCTGGAGGCTCTGCCGCAGGACAAGAAGATCGTCCTGCACTGCAAGACGGGTGTCCGCAGTGCGGAGGTCCTGGCCGTCCTGAAGTCGGCGGGCTTCTCCGACGCGGTCCACGTCGGCGGCGGCGTGATCGGCTGGGTCAACCAGATCGAGCCGAGCAAGCCGGTCTACTAGACACGCACCTTCCCGGCAGGGGCTCGGCACCACGGGTGCCGGGCCCCTCTCCGTCCCCCCTCGCACCAGGTCGAGAAGGCGGTCGTCCCGGACTACGCGCAGACCTTGCCGTCCTTCGGCACCGTCCCGTCCAGCAGATACGCGTTCACCGTCGAGTCGACGCAGTCGCTGCCGCTGCCGTACGCGCCATGGCCCTCGCCCTTCCAGGTGAGCATCACACCGACGTCCTCGCCCAGTTCCGCGGCCATCTTCCGCGCGCCCTCGTACGGCGTCGCCGGGTCCCCGGTGTTGCCCACCACGAGGACGGGCGCGGCCCCCGGTGCGCTCACCTCCGGCGAGTCCGTCAGGCCCGGCACCGGCCAGTCGTGGCACCAGCCCGCGGTGTCCCATCCCAGGAACTCGCCGAAGACGGGCGAGATCTCCCGGAACTCGGGCAGCAGCCTCCTCGTCTCCCGCACGCTCGGCCGCTGCTTCTGGTCCAGGCACGATATGACCCGTTGGGAGTGGGTCGTCGTGCCGTAGCGGCCGGACGGATCGCGCTCGTTGTACCCGTCGGCCAACGCGAGCAGTTCGGTGCCGTCGCCGTCCTCGGCGGCGTCGAGGGCGCTGGTGAGTGTGGGCCAGCTCCGCTCGCTGTAGAGCGGCAGGACGATACCGGTGGTCGCCAGCGTCTGGGTGAGCTCGCGGCCGGACGTCGTCGCCAGCGGCTTCGCGTCGATCCGCTCCAGCAGCTTCTCGATCTTCCTCGTGCCCGCCTCGGGATCCTGACCGGTGGACTTCAGATAGTTGTCGAGAGCCCGCTGGAAGCCCAGGGCCTGGTTCCTGGCGTGGCCCACCGTGTCGGCGGTCGGGTCGACCACCGCGTCCAAAACCAGACGTCCCACGTTCCGGGGGAACAGGTGGGCGTAGACCCCGCCCAGTTCGGTGCCGTAGGAGATGCCGAAGTAGTGGAGCTCGTCGTCGCCGAGGACCTGGCGCATGAGGTCCATGTCGCGGGCGGTCTCGGCGGTCGAGACGTGGGACAGCAGCTTGCCCGCGGCCTTCTCGCACCCCGCGCCGAAGTCGGCCGCGTCCTGGAAGAAGGCCGTCTCCTCGGTGGCGTCGTCGGGGGTGGCGTCCACCGACTCGCCCGTCTGGATCTCCTTGTCGCTGCGGCAGCGCACCCCCTCGCTCCCGGCCACCCCGCGCGGGTCCCAGCTCACCAGGTCGTACCGCTTGTGCAGGTCGCTCGTCAGCCCCGCGTACGACGGCAGCATGGACACGCCGGAGCCGCCGGGGCCGCCGAAGTTGAACAGAAGGGATCCGAGGCGTTCGTCGGCGGAGCCGGTCGCCTTGCTGCGGATCAGGGCGAGGCCGATCGTCCCGTCGTCCGGGTTCGCGTAGTCCAGCGGTACCTTCAGCGTCGCGCACTGCCAGTCTCCGCCCGGGGCAGGACCCTCCGAAGTCGCCTTGCAGCGACCCCAGTCGAGTTTCTGGGGCGGCGCCGGCGGTGCCGGTGAGGACGACGAGGCCTTGCCGTCGTCCGCCTCGTCACCGGCCCTGTCGTCCGCGCCGCCGCTGCAACCGGTGACCAGCAGTACGGCAGCAGCCAGGGCGGCCCCCCGTGTAAAGCGCGCCATGCTTGCTTCCCCCTCCAGCGAGATCGTCCGCCGGATGTCCCGAATGGCGGTCATGCCATGGTATGCGGACTGCCATGTGTGCCGAGATCGCCTGTGGATAACGTTCTGACCTGCGGCTTCACCGGCAGACCGTGCCGGCTTTCGGCGTCTTTCCCTTGAGCAGGTAGCCGTCCACGGCCCTTTGGACGCAGGCGTTCCCGCTGTTGTACGCACCATGGCCCTGCCCCCGGTACGTCAGCTCGATCCCGACTCCCGCGCCCAGGGCCTCGACCATCTGCCGGGCGCCCTCGTACGGCGTGGCGGGGTCGCCCGTGTTGCCGATCACGAGGATCGGCGCCGCTGCCGGGGCCCGCACGTCGGGATGCTCGGCCGCACCGGCGACGGCCCAGTCGGTGCAGGTGAGCAGGGACCAGGCCGACCAGTCGCCGAAGACGGGGGAGGCCGCCCGGAAGTCGCCCAGTCGCGCCTCCACGTCGTCGGTGGTGTAGCGCGGCGCCGAGTCCGCGCAGTTGATGGAGACGTTCGCCGCGGTGAGGTTGCTGTACTCGCCGTTCTCGCTGCGTCCGTTCATCGAGTCGGACAACGACATCAGCAGGCTGCCGTCCCCGCCGTATGCCAGTTCGAGGCCCTTGGTCAGGTACGGCCAGAGGTCCTGGGAGTACAGGGCCTGCGCGATGCCGCTCGTGGCGGCGGTCTGGGTGAGGTCGCGGGGGAAGATCCCGTCGATCGGCCGGGCGTCGAGGTCGTCGAGCAGCCTGATGATCCGGTTCTCGACGTCCTGCTCGCTGTCGCCGACCGGGCAGCCCCCGGCCTTCGACACACAGTCCCGGGCGTAGTTGCCGAGTGCCAGCTGAAAGCCCCTGGCCTGTCCGAGCGTGCCCTGTTCCGCCGTCTGCGTCGGGTCGACGACCGCGTCGAACACCGCGCGTCCGACCTTCCGGGGGAACAGGTGGGCGTAGACGCCGCCGAGTTCGGTGCCGTAGGAGATGCCGAAGTAGTGGAGCTCGTCGTCGCCGAGGACCTGGCGCATGAGGTCCATGTCACGGGCCGCGTCCGTGGTGCGGACGTGCGGGAGGGTCTCGGCGGAGTTCTTCTCGCAGGCGGCGTTGAAGGACTTGGTCGAGTCGAGCAACTTCGTCCGTTCGGCCGCGTCGTCCGGGGTCCCGTCCTGCTGGAAGTACTCGTCGAGTTGTTCGTCGTCCTCGCACCGGATGCCCGCGCTGCGGCCGACCCCACGCGGATCGAAGCTGACCAGGTCGTAACGGGTGCGCAGTTTCGCGTACTCCTGCGCGGAGCCGGGCAGTGCCTTGACGCCCGAGCCGCCGGGGCCGCCGAAGTTGAACACGAGCGAGCCGATGCGCCGACTCCTGGCGCCGCTGGTCCGTGCCCGGATCAGCGCGATACCGATGGTGTCGCCGTCGGGTTCGTCCCAGTCGAGCGGCGCCTTCATGGTCGCGCACTGCCACACCTCCCCGTCGGGCAGCGGGGAGGGCGCGGTGCCGCCGCCCTCCGACTCGGACGGGGCCTCGCAGGTCTCCCAGCTCAGCTTCTGCGCGGTCAGGCCTGTGCCGTCCTCCTTGAGGCCCTCCTCGAGGCCGTCGCCGCACGCCGCCAGCGACAACAGGACGGCGACCGTGGCCACGGTGACGGAACGGGACAGGGGCGAGGAGGGCATGCACCCATCGTGGAGGTGCCCGTGTCGATGTGCCCCGGGGCACGGGCCGTGCGGGTGAGAAGGGGAGGGGCGTCACGCGCGTGCGGGCAGGAAGCGTGACGGCCCGCCGCCACGCGCGCGTGGGCCGGGTGAGCGCGGGACCGGGCCCGCACGCGCGTGTGCACCCTCCTGGGCCGTGTCCTCCTAGAGCGCGCCCTTCCGTGACAACTGGTTGAAGGCCAGCCATCCCGGAAGCACCGGCAGCCACAGCGTGAGCAGGCGGAACAGCAGCACGGCCGGTGCGGCGACCTCCTTGGGGAGGCCGACGGCGATCAGACCCACCGTCAGGGTGGCCTCCACCGCGCCCACACCGCCCGGGGTCGGCGCCGCGGACCCCAGCGCGTTGCCCGCCAGGAAGACGACGGCGACACTGGCGATGCTGATCGAGACGTCCTCGTTGCCGAAGGCGCGGATCGAGGCGTCCAGGCACATCACGAAGCAGCCCGTGAGAAGCAGCATCCCGCCGATGCCGGTCACCAGCTTCTGCGGCCGCTGCAGCACGTCGAGCATGCGCGGTACGACACCGGCGAAGAGCGAGCGCACGCGTGTGACGACGAACTTGCGCAGGAACGGGATCGACGTGACCACGAGAACCAGCACCGCGACCGTCAACAGGCCCGCGATCACGGTGCGGGACGGCGACAGGGACGGTGTCTTCTCCGTGCCGGTCAGATAGCCGAAGGCGAGCAGCATCAGGATGTGACAGCCCAGGCCGAAGAGCTGGGAGGCGCCGACACTCGCCACCGCGAGACCGGGCCGTACCCCGGCGCGCTGCAGGAAGCGTGTGTTGAGTGCCACACCCCCCACCGCGGCCGGCGCCACGATCTTGACGAACGAGCCGGCGACCTGGGCCCCGATCGTCCGCAGGAACGGCACCCGCTCCGGCACGAAGCCCAGCAGACTCATGGCCGCCGCGACGTAGCTGAGCGCGGAGAAGAACACGGCGGCGGCGACCCAGCCCCATTCCGCGTTCTGGATGAGCGGCCCGAACTCGATGTGGGTCAGCTGGGTCAGCAGGAAGTACGCGCCGATCGCGCCGGCGATGAGGCTGATCAGAGTGCGGGGCTTGACCCGCTCCAGCCGGGCCGGTTCGACCGGTGCCTGGGGCCTGATCAGCAGCACCTGGTGACGGATCTGGGTGAGCAGGTCTTCTTCGCGGGCCTCCTCCAGGGCCTCGTCGATCGCCCGCTTCTCCGCTCGCTGCTCGGCTCGTACGGCCTTCTTGTCGGCCTTGGCGGGTTCGGCGGCCGCCTTGCTGTGCTCCTCCGCGCGGGCCTGCTTGTCCAGGTGGGAGGCCTCCAGGACCGCCTCGCGCTCGCGTTCGGCCCGCTCCCGGGCCAGTCGGCGCAGGGTCGCGCGCGTGGAGCGCGAGAGGGCGATGGGCTGCAGCAACGGCAGACAGTCGGCCACGGCGTCGGGGCCGAGCACGCTCACCGCCGAGGCGACCGCGCGTTCGGCGCCCACGCGCAGGCCCAGGGTCGTCAGCAACTGGGAGACGTCCATGCGCAGCACGAGGTCGCCGGCCGCGATCTCGCCGACGCGCAGGTCGGTCAGGATCACCGTGCCGGAACGATCCACCAGAATCGCGTCGCCCACGAGCCTGCGGTGTGCGATGCGCCGCGACTGCAGTGCCTTCACCTGGTGCCAGGTGTCCGACATCAGCGCGTCGGTGACCTCGTCGTCCGCCAGGGAGTCCAGGGTGCGGCCGCCGGTGTGCTCGTAGACGAGCATCACGGCGTCCGGTCCGAGTTCGGAGGTCGCGATCAGCTTCGGCGCGTTGGCGCCGGCCGCGATGGCCGCGTACGCGAGGAGGGCCTCCTGCTCCAGTGCCTGGCGCAGTGACTGCAGGCTGCGGCGGGTGGTGATGCCGCGCAGCGTCAGCCGTCGCCAGACGCGGTAGAAGAACCCCTGCGCCTGCTGCTCCCGGTCGACGACGGTGACGTCCAGGGGTGGGCCGTCCTCCAGCGTCACGAAGTACCGGCGGCCGCGGTCCCCGCCCTCGGCCGTCTCCGGGATCTCCTCACGGGCCGCGCTCACCGGTTTGAAGCCGACCCGTCTGAGACCGGCCATCAGGGTCCGGCCGGTCGGTCGTACGTTCGGGGAGCCGACCGCGTAGAGCGTTCCGTAGGCGACGGTCCAGCCGATGAGCACCGTCAGGATGATCGAGAACGGTGTGGTGTAGCCGGTGACCAGCATCGAGAAGGCGTCCAGCAGCAGCACGATCCACAGCACGGCCCGCCAGCGGGGTCTGCGGGACATGCCGACGGCGGTCATGTACGCGATGACCGGGGCGAGATAGCCGTGCACGGGGTCGGTGAGCGCGTGGATGTCGCCGGGTGAGGGCTGAGTGAGAGCTTCCTGGATCGAGTCCGGGGCCGCCCTCGCGACCCACAGGTCGGTCGCCAGCGTCACTCCGTGCGCCAGGACCGCCGCGAGCACGCCGTCGGCGATGCGCAGCCCGTCCCGTTTGATCAGACGTTCGATCGCGAAGGCGACCGGCACCAGCAGGATGGCGATGCTGGACCCGAGGCCCGCGAGCTTGATCAGCAGATCGGGCGCCTGCCCCGTGCCCTTGTTGATGTCCTGTTCGAGCCCGGAGGTGGTGCCGTGGGCGAACGCGGCGATCGCCAGCAGGAGGACGATGCCGAGGATGCCGACCGACAGCCGCATGAGGTCGGAAGGACGGTGCACGCGCGCGGGGAGCAGCGGTTCGTCGCCCTCGACCTCCTCGGCGTGGGCCTCGTCCCCCTCCGCGGGGGCCCCGTCCGCACCGTCCGGCCCGGCCTGTTTACCCCCGTGCTCGCGCGTCCTGGGGGATACGGTTTCGGCCACGGCCGGGGCGGTGTCCGGGGCCTGCTCCGAGACGTTCTCGGTACCCTCACCGCCCTCCTCGGCGGTGTCGGGGCGCGAAGAGGCGTCAGAGGTGCCCGCCGCGTCATCGGGGTGCACGCTCTGCTGTTTCATCGTCTCTTCTTGGTCTCGTATCACCAGTCACCGCCCGCACGATGGTGGCATGCCGGGTGGGCACACAGGGGCATCAGGGTGCAATGCGGGGGCGCACAGTCTGCCCGAAGACCGCCCCCGGAGCGAGGGACGCACGCGTCGGCCACCTTCTCCCATTGTCGGTGGGGTGGGGCAGGATGGGGCGGATGAGCGAGGAGAGCCATCCGGCGGACGCCCTGCCGGAGTACGCGGAACGGGTCCTCGAGGTCGCCGACCTGATCCCGCCGGGGCGTGTCATGACATACGGGGACGTCGCCGAATGGCTGGGAGAGGGGGGTCCGCGCCAGGTGGGCCGTGCGATGGCCCTCTACGGAGGCGCGGTCGCCTGGTGGCGGGTCGTCCGCTCCGACGGCGTCCTGCTGCCCGGACACGAACTGAGAGCCCTGGACCGCTACCGCGTGGAGGGCACGCCCCTGCGCGAGGCGAGCCGTACGGCCGAGGGCCATGTGCCGCGCGTCGACATGAGACGCGCGCGCTGGGACGGCGGCGGGCGCGTGGAGGAGCGGCCGTGACGGTCTCCGGTGTCCGGCCGACTCCGATGCGCCCCTTGCTCCGTACGAGGGATGCGGGGGCCGCCGGCGGCATGCCGTACGTTCGTGGGGCGAGGGACGCACGTGCCGCGCGAGTCGGGAGGGAACAAGAGGAAGCCCTGCTTCCGTACCACCCGTCGGCGTAGCGTCGGCTCCGCGTGTCCCTCTCACCCCGAGGCCACCGCCCTCACCGAGCGGCGGGCCGCGCACCCGTCCCCCGACCACCACCCCTCGGCTTCGGCGCGCCGCGCCGGCAGTGACATCTCGCACACCCACCAGGACCGGCGAACCACGTGAGCTCCTCTTTCTCCACCAGGCGCCCGTCGCACTCCCAGGTGCGACAGGGGAGTCGTGGCGCTTATCGACTGGTGCGTACCCCACCGGCCCCAAGGAACCCCCCTCCTCTGGACGCCGAGCAGCGCGCGGTGGTTGACCACCGGAGCGGCTCGCTGCTCGTCCTCGCGGGTCCGGGCACCGGCAAGACGACCACCCTCGTCGAGTCCGTGGCGGCCCGCGTCGCCCGGGGAGCCGACCCCGCGCGCGTCCTGGTCCTGACCTTCAGCCGCAAGGCCGCGGTGGAGCTGCGCGACCGGATGGCCCTGCGCATGGGCGCCTCGCGCGCCCCGCAGGCCACCACCTTCCACTCCTTCTGCTACGCCCTGATCCGCGCCCACCAGGACAGCGACCTGTTCGTCGAGCCCCTGCGGCTGCTGTCCGGCCCCGAGCAGGACGTGGCGGTCCGCGCCCTGCTCGCGGGCCAGCCCGACCTGGAGCGCCTGGGCCTGGCACACGTGCGCTGGCCGGACGAGCTGCGTGCCTGCCTCACCACGCGCGGGTTCGCCGACGAGGTCCGCGCGGTCCTCGCCCGGAGCCGCGAACTGGGCCTGGCCCCCGAGGACCTGCGGGACTTCGCCGCGCGCATCGGCCGGCCGGACTGGCTCGCGGCCTCCGCCTTCCTCGCCGAGTACCTCGACGTCCTCGACCTGCAAGGAGTACTCGACTACGCGGAGCTGGTGCACCGCGCCGTGCTCCTCGCCGGCCGACCCGGTGTCGCCGAGCGGCTCGCCGCGCAGTACGACGCGGTCTACGTCGACGAGTACCAGGACACCGACCCCGCCCAGGTTCGGCTCCTGAGGGCCCTCGCGGGCGGCGGCCGCACCCTGGTGGCGTTCGGCGACCCCGACCAGTCGATCTACACCTTCCGGGGCGCCGACGTGAACGGCATCCTGGAGTTCCCGTCGGCCTTCCCGCGCGTGGACGGCCGCCCGGCCACGGTCGCGGTGCTCAGGCACTCCCGCCGCTCGGGCGCGGAGCTGCTGACCGCCACCCGGCTCCTCACCCAGCGGATGCCGCTCACCCGCCTCCCGGCCGAGAAGGTACGGGCCCATCGCGACCTGCGGCCCGTACGGGACGGGGGGCGCGTGGAGGTCTACACGTACCCGACCGCGGGCACCGAACTGGACAACATCGCGGACGTCCTGCGGCGCGCCCACCTGGAGGACGGCGTCCCCTGGAACGAGATGGCCGTCCTGGTGCGCGCCGGCGCCCGCACGATCCCCTCGATGCGACGCGCCCTCACCGCCGCGGGCGTCCCCCTGGAGATCGACGGCGACGACCTGCCCCTGCGCCACGAACCCGCCGTCCAGCCCCTTCTGACGGCCCTGCGGGCGGTTGCCCGGGCGGAGCTGGGGACGGCGGACGCGGCGGCCCGGGTCGAGGAGACCGGCGGACCGACCGACGACACCGGCGACCCGTCCGACGACCCCTCCAGTGCGCCCGACGACCCGTCCGGCGAGCCGGGCCGGGGGGCCGCCTGGCTGGACACCGAGACCGCGCTCACCCTTCTCGCCTCCCCCCTCGCGGGCATGGACACCGCCGATCTGCGGCGCCTCGGCCGCGCGCTGCGCGAGGAGGAGCGGGCCGGCGGCAACCCCGTACCACCCCCCTCGGACGAACTGCTGACGCGCGCACTGGCGGAACCGGAGCGACTGGTGGCGCACGATCCGGTGTACGCGCGGGGGGCGCAACGCCTGGGCGCCCTGCTGCGGAAGGCCCGGGAGCGCCTCGCGGGCGGCGGCACCGCCGAGGAGGCGCTGTGGGAGCTGTGGGACGGCACCCCGTGGCCCCGGCGCCTGGAGCGGGCCGCGCGGCGCGGCGGTGCGGCCGGGCGCAACGCGGACCGGGACCTCGACGCCGTGTGCGCGCTGTTCGCCACGGCAGCGCGCGCGGAGGAGCGCACCGGCGGACTCGGCGCCCTCAACTTCCTGGCCGAGATCGAGGCCGAGGACATCGCCGCCGACACGCTCACCGGACGGGCCGTGCGCCCCGACGCCGTCCGCCTGATGACCGCGCACCGCTCCAAGGGCCTCCAATGGCGCCTGGTCGTCGTCGCGGGCGTCCAGGAGGGCCTGTGGCCGGACCTGCGGCGTCGCGGCTCGCTCCTGGAGGCCGACCGCATCGGCCGCGACGGTCTCGCCGAACCGCTCACCCCGGGCGCGCTCCTCGCCGAGGAACGCCGACTGTTCTACGTGGCCGCCACGCGCGCGCGGGAACGCCTCGTCGTCACCGCGGTGAAGGCCCCGGCCGACGACGGCGACCAGCCCTCCCGCTTCCTCGCCGAGCTCGGCGTCGAGCCCAAGGACGTCACCGGGCGCCCCCGTCGCCCGCTGTCGGTCGCCTCCCTCGTCGCCGAACTGCGCGCCACCACGGTCGACCCGCGCGTGTCGGACCCCCTGCGCGAGGCCGCGGCCCTGCGCCTGGCCCGGCTGGCCGCGCTCAGCGACGAGGACGGCCGCCCGCTGGTGCCGTCGGCGCACCCGTACCGCTGGTGGGGGATGTTCGAGCCCACCGAGAGCAAGGTGCCGCTCAGGAACCGTGACCAGCCCGTCGTGCTGTCGGGCAGCGCGCTCGACCAGCTCGCCAACACCTGTGCCCTGCAGTGGTTCCTGGGCCGCGAGGTGAAGGCGGACGCGCCCGCGACCGCCGCCCAGGGCTTCGGCAACGTCGTCCACGTCCTCGCCGACGAGGTCGCCTCCGGCCGGACCCCCGCCGACCTCGACGTCCTCATGGAGCGCCTCGACTCCGTGTGGAACGCGCTCGCCTTCGACGCGCCCTGGAAGTCGGAGCAGGAGAAGCAGCACGCGCGCGTGGCGCTCGAACGCTTCCTGAAGTGGCACGTCATGGACCGCGCGGGCCGCACCCCGGTGGCCAGCGAGCACGACTTCGACGTCACTCTGGAAGCGGGCGACTACCAGGTGCGCATCCGCGGCTCCATGGACCGGGTCGAGACCGACACCGAGGGGCGCGCCTACGTCGTCGACTTCAAGACGGGCAAGCAGGCCGTGAGTTCGGCCGAGGTCACCCGCCACCCCCAGCTCGCCGTGTACCAGCTCGCGGTCCGCGAGGGAGCCGTCGACGAGCCCTTCGGCGGCGTACGGCCCGAACCGGGAGGTGCCGAACTCGTCCAGCTGCGGCAGGGCGCCGCCAAGAAGAACGGCGGCGAGACCGTCCCCAAGGTGCAGGGTCAGGAACCCCTGCGAGGCGAGTGGGTGGGCGATCTCCTGGCCACGGCCGCGGGCAAGGTCCTGGACGAACGTTTCTCACCCACCGCCGGACAACACTGCACACACTGCGCGTTCCGGGCGTCGTGCAGTGCTCGCGCGGAGGGCCGTCACGTGGTCGAGTGAGGCCGCCCGCGCGGCGGCCCGGCATCCGTTGTCAGTGGTCGGCGCTAGCCTCTCTGGAATGCCCGCCCGTATCAGCGACCCCGAGCAGCTCAAGGAGCTCCTCGGCATCCCCTTCACCCCGGAGCAGACGGCCTGCATCATCGCGCCGCCCGCCCCGCAGGTGATCGTGGCCGGAGCCGGGTCGGGCAAGACCACCGTGATGGCCGCGCGCGTGGTGTGGCTGGTCGGCACCGGACAGGTCGCGCCCGAACAGGTGCTCGGCCTGACCTTCACCAACAAGGCGGCGGGCGAACTCGCCGAGCGCGTACGCAAGGCCCTGGTCAGGGCGGGCATCACCGACCCGGACGTGATCGACCCCGACCACCCGCCGGGCGAGCCGGTCATCTCCACGTACCACGCCTTCGCGGGCCGCCTGCTGACCGACCACGGCCTGCGCATCGGTCTGGAGCCCACCTCCCGGCTCCTCGCCGACGCCACCCGCTACCAGCTCGCCGCACGCGTGCTCCGGGAGTCCCCGGGCCCCTACCCGGCGCTGACTCGCTCCTTCCCCGACCTGGTCGGCGACCTGTTGACCCTCGATGCCGAACTCGCCGAACACCTCGTACGGCCCGAGGACCTGACCGCCCACGACACCGCGCTGCTGGGCGAACTGGAGGGCGTCGAGCTCACCAACGCGGACCTCCGCAAGGTCCCCGAGGCGGCCGCCGCCCGACGCGAACTCACCGACCTGGTGGTCCGCTACCGGGCGGCCAAGCGCGAGCGGGACCTCCTCGACTTCGGCGACCAGATCGCCCTGTCCGCCGCCCTCGCCGAGCTCCCCGAAGTGGGCCGCGTCCTGCGGGACGAGTTCCGGGTGGTCCTGCTCGACGAGTACCAGGACACCTCGGTGGCCCAACGCGTCCTGCTGGCCGGCCTGTTCGGCGGCGGTACCGGCCACCCCGTGACCGCCGTCGGCGACCCCTGCCAGGCCATCTACGGCTGGCGCGGCGCCTCCGTCGCCAACCTCGACGACTTCCCCGAGCACTTCGCCCACCCCGACGGCCGACGCGCGACCCGCCAGGCGCTCAGCGAGAACCGCCGCAGCGGCGGCCGTCTCCTCGACCTCGCCAACGGCCTCGCGGAGCCCCTGCGGGCCATGCACGCGGGCGTGGAGGCCCTGAGGCCCGCCCCCGGCGCCGAACGCGACGGCGTGGTCCGCTGCGCCCTGCTGAACACGCACGCCGAGGAACTCGACTGGCTCGCCGACTCGATCGCCCACCTCGTGCGCACCGGCAAGGAACCCGGCGAGATAGCGGTCCTGTGCCGCACCGCCGGCGACTTCGCCGAGATCCAGGGCGCGCTCGTCGCCCGTGACATCCCGGTCGAGGTGGTCGGCCTCTCCGGGCTGCTCCACCTCCCCGAGGTCGCCGACCTCGTCGCCGTCTGCGAGGTCCTCCAGGACCCCGGCGCCAATGCCTCCCTCGTCCGCCTCCTGACCGGCCCCCGCTGGCGGATCGGCCCGCGCGACCTCGCCCTCCTCGGCCGCCGGGCCAGGCGGCTCGTCACGCACGCGCGCGTGGACGGCGACGAGGACCCCGACCGCCGGCTCGCCGCGGCCGTCGAGGGGGTCGACCCGTCCGAGGTGATCTCGCTGGCGGACGCCCTGGACACCTTCCTGGAACTGCCGCTCGAAGCCGAGGGGGAGGACGACGGACTGCCGTTCTCGCCGGACGCGCGCGTACGGTTCGCCCGGCTCGCCGCCGAACTGCGCGACCTGCGCCGCTCGCTCGCCGACCCGCTCATGGACGTCCTGCACCGGGTGCTCGCCGTCACCGGCCTGGAGGTGGAACTCTCCGCGTCCCCGCACGCGCTCGCCGCCCGCCGCCGCGAAACCCTGTCGAACTTCCTGGACATCGCCGCCTCCTTCGCCGCCAACAGCGCCGGCGAGGCCACCCTCCTCGCCTTCCTCGGCTTCCTGCGCACGGCAGCTCAGTACGAGAAGGGCCTCGACAACGCGCTGCCGGGTGGCGAGAACACCGTCAAGGTGCTCACCGCCCACCGGTCCAAGGGCCTGGAGTGGGACGTCGTCGCTGTCCCCGGCCTGGTCACCGGCACCTTCCCCAGCACACAGGGCCGTGAGAAGTGGACGGCCCAGGGCAAGGTCCTGCCGCACCGGCTGCGCGGCGACGCCGACACCCTTCCCGACGTCGGGGCCTGGGACTCGCGCGGCCTGAAGGCCTTCCAGGAGGCCATGAAGGACCATCAGCACACCGAGGAACTCCGCCTCGGCTACGTCACCTTCACCCGGCCCCGCTCCCTGCTCCTCGGCTCGGGGCACTGGTGGGGCCCGTCCCAGAAGCGCCCGCGCGGGCCGTCCGACTTCCTCACCGCCCTGCACGACCACTGCGCTGCCGGGCACGGCGAGATCGAGGCCTGGGCCGACGAACCAGGGGAGGGCGCCGAGAACCCGGCCCTGAACGCGTCGGCGGCCGACCACGCCTGGCCCCTCCCGCTCGACGACGCGGCCCTGCGGCGCCGCCGCGCCGCCGCCGCGACCGTGCTGGCCCACCTGGAGAGGCCCGCCTCCCACGAGGACCCGACTCCCGGCACCACCCCCGACCCGGACCCCCACTCCGGCGGCCATCCGGACTGGCCACCGCCGCCCGACGACGAGGAGCCCCTCTACGAGGACGCCCACCCGGACGACGTGCCCCACGAGGAGGACGGCCCACCGGCGGACGTCGTCGGGGGACACGACGAGGAGGACACCGGCGACTGGGACTCCTGGTCGTCGGACCGTCCCGCACGGGCCGTGCACGCGCGCGTGGAGCGCCCCGCTCGGGACGCGCGCCCGCCGGCGGTGCCGCACGCCCGCAGGCACCCCGCGGTGTCCGGCCTCAGCCCCGAGGAAGCCCGTACCGTCGCCTCGTGGGACCGCGACCTGGACGCCCTCACCGGAGAACTCCTGCGGGCCCGCGCCAAGGTCACCGACGTACCCCTGCCCGCGTCGCTGACGGCGGCGCAGATGATGCGCCTGGCCGCCGATCCGGACGGCTTCGCACAGGAGCTCGCGCGCCCCATGCCACGACCCCCGCAGCCCGCGGCGCGTCGCGGGACCCGTTTCCACGCCTGGGTCGAGGCACGCTTCGAGGAGCTGCGGCTGCCCATGCTGGAGCCCGGGGAACTGCCCGGCAGCGAGGCCGAGATCGCCGACGAACTGGACCTGGAGGCCCTCAAGGAGGCCTTCGAACGCACCCCCTACGCCCACCGCACGCCGTATCGCGTCGAGGAGCCCTTCCAGCTGGAAATCGCCGGACGCGTCGTGCGCGGCCGCATCGACGCCGTGTACCGCCTCGGCGGCGCGGACGGCGGTGGCGGTGGCGACGGGGCGACGACGTACGAGATCGTCGACTGGAAGACCAGCCGCACCCGCACCGCCGACCCGCTCCAGCTCGCCATCTACCGGCTCGCCTGGGCCGAACAGCAGGGCGTCCCCCTGGAATCCGTCGCGGCGACCTTCCTGTACGTCCGCACGGGCGAGGTCGTACGGCCCGAGGGCCTGCCCGACCGGGACGCGCTGGAACGGCTGCTCCTGGAGGACCCCGGCGCCGACGCGAGACCGGATCCCGGCACGGAGCAGCCGGAACCGGCCGTGCACCGAACCGGGGCGGTCACCGACGTACCGCCGGACGAGCACGCCGGTACGGGCCGATAGGCTCGTCGGCATGAGCCAGTCCGTTGACAGTGACGTCAGCGACGTCAGCGTCGTCCGTACATACATCCAGGACCACCGTGCCGCCTTCCTCGACGACCTCGTCGAGTGGCTGCGCATCCCGTCGGTGTCGGCGCAGCCCGAGCACGCGACGGACGTCCGGCGCAGCGCCGACTGGCTGGCCGCCAAGCTTCGGGAGACCGGCTTCCCCACGGCCGAGGTCTGGGAGACGCCCGGCGCTCCCGCCGTCTTCGCGGAATGGCCCGCCGAGGACGCCGACGCCCCGACCGTCCTGGTCTACGGACACCACGACGTGCAGCCCGCCGCCCTCGCCGACGGCTGGGACACCGAGCCGTTCGAGCCGGTGATCCGTGGAAACCGCCTCCACGCGCGCGGAGCCGCAGACGACAAGGGCCAGGTGTTCTTCCACACACTCGGCGTCCGCGCCCACCTCGTCGCCACCGGCCGGACCGCTCCCGCCGTCCATCTGAAGATGTTGATCGAGGGCGAGGAGGAGTCCGGCTCCCCGCACTTCCGCGCGCTCGTCGAAGAGCGCGCCGAGCGGCTCGCCGCCGACGCGGTCGTCGTCTCCGACACCGGCATGTGGGCCGAGGACACCCCCACCGTGTGCACCGGCATGCGCGGCCTCGCCGAGTGCGAGATCCGGCTGTACGGCCCCGACCAGGACATCCACTCCGGTTCCTTCGGCGGTGCCGTACCGAACCCGGCCACCGAGATCGCCCGCCTCGTCGCCGCCCTGCACGACGAGCACGCGCGCGTGGCGATCCCCGGCTTCTACGACGGCATCACCGAACTCACCGACCGCGAGCGCGAACTCTTCGCCGAACTGCCCTTCGACGAGGAGCGCTGGCTGCGCACGGCCAGGTCCACGGCGGCGCACGGTGAACGCGGACACACCACCCTGGAACGCGTCTGGGCCCGTCCGACCGCGGAGGTCAACGGCATCGGAGGCGGCTACCAGGGCGCGGGCAGCAAGACGGTCATCCCCTCCTCGGCCATGGTGAAGCTGTCCTTCCGCCTGGTCGCCGGACAGGACCCGGACCACATCCAAAAGGCCGTCACCACCTGGGCCGCCGAGCGCGTTCCCGCCGGGATCCGCCACGAGATCACCTTCAGCGGCTCCACCCGCCCCTGCCTGACACCGCTGGACCACCCGGCCCTGCGCTCGCTTGTCCGGGCCATGGGCCGCGCCTTCGAGCAGCCGGTCCGCTACACGCGCGAGGGCGGCTCCGGCCCCGCCGCCGACCTCCAGGAGGTCCTCGGCGCACCCGTGCTCTTCCTGGGCATCTCCGTCCCCTCCGACGGCTGGCACGCCCCCAACGAGAAGGTCGAACTGGATCTGCTCCTCAAAGGCGTCGAGACCAGCGCGTACCTCTGGGGCGAACTGGCCCGAAGCCCCCGCGAGGGACACTGAAGAAGGTTCCGCGCGCCCGGGCCCGCTCGTCCGCCGCACCGCCCGCCCCATCGTCCGTTCCACCGGGGGAGTTGGAAGCACCCGTGACCACCTGGACCGACCACACCGCCGACCGTCCCATCGCACTCACCGCCCCCAGCGGCATCGACCGGGCCGCCCACCACCGGCTCGACGAGGCCTGGCTCGCGGCGGCGTGGAGCCACCCCACGACCCGCTGCTTCGTGGTCTCCGGCGGCCAGGTCCTCATCGACGAGACCCCGGACGGCACCACCGAACTCGTCATGATCCCCTCGTTCGAGGCCCCGCTCACCGAGGCGCACCGCTACTTCCTGGGCACCGACGCCGACGGTGTGAGCTATTTCGCACTCCAGAAGGACGCGCTCCCCGGCCGCATGGACCAGTCCGCGCGCCCGGCGGGCCTGCGCGAGGCGGGCATGCTGCTGTCGCCGCGCGACACGGGCCTCATGGTCCACGCGGTCGGTCTGGAGAACTGGCAGCGCACGCACCGCTTCTGCTCCCGCTGCGGGGAGCGCACGGTCATCGCGGCGGCCGGCCACATCCGCCGCTGCCAGGCATGCGGCGCCGAGCACTACCCGCGCACCGACCCCGCAGTGATCATGGCGGTCACGGACGACGACGACCGCATCCTGCTCGGCCGCCAGGTCCACTGGCCCGAGGGACGCTTCTCCACCCTCGCGGGCTTCGTGGAGCCCGGCGAGTCCATCGAGCAGTCGGTGCGGCGCGAGGTCCACGAGGAGGTGGGCATCACCGTCGGCCAGGTCGAGTACGTCGCCAGCCAGCCCTGGCCCTTCCCCTCCAGCCTCATGCTCGGCTTCATGGCCCGCGCCACCTCGACCACCGTGGACGTCGACGGCGACGAGATCCACGAGGCCCGCTGGTTCTCCAGGGAAGAGCTGCGGGCCGCGTTCGAGTCCGGGGAGGTCCTGCCTCCCTACGGCATCTCGATCGCGGCCCGACTGATCGAACTCTGGTACGGCAAGCCCCTGCCGACACGAAGCCACATCGGCTAGCACGCGTACGCGGCGGTCGGCACTCCCCGTCGCGGCGGCCGGGACTCGTCCGCCGTGGCCGGGAGCTGCCGTTACGCGCCGATCTTCTGCTTCACCTGCGCCAGCGAGGGGTTGGTGAGCGTCGAGCCGTCCGGGAAGAGGACGGTGGGGACCGTCTGGTTCCCGCCGTTCGCCTTCTCCACGAAGGCGGCCGAGTCCGGGTCGTGCTCGATGTTGATCTCCTCGTACGTGATGCCCTCACGGTCCATCTGGCTCTTCAGCCGGCGGCAGTAGCCGCACCACGTGGTGCTGTACATCGTCACAGTGCCCGGCATGTCCCTGGCGCTCCTTCACGGTCTGAGGGGTGCTGCTCGCAGTGAGTGGAACGTACGCGACACGCCCACCATTCCCTTGCGCGGGTGGCGTCCACCACCTTCGCCGGTACGTCCGCCGCGGCGGCTACCGCGGTGTCCGCCGCACCTCGGAGCGCGGGCGCCCGTCGCGTCGGCCGCAAGGACGCCCGCCGCATTAGTACGACTGCGAGGGCCCGCCTGTGGACAACTCCCTCGGCCGTCTCCGGGGACCTGGCAGCATGGCCGTGTGACAGCAGCAACGCACTCCACCCTCTTCCCGCGGGTCCCCGACTCGGCCGACGCGGTGCTCGAAGGGCTCGACCCCGAGCAACGCGAGGTGGCGACGGCCCTGCACGGCCCGGTGTGCGTGCTGGCGGGCGCCGGCACGGGCAAGACCCGGGCGATCACCCACCGGATCGCCTACGGTGTGCGCGCCGGGATGCTCCAGCCCGCCAGCGTGCTGGCCGTCACCTTCACCAACCGCGCGGCCGGCGAGATGCGCGGCCGCCTCCGCCAGCTGGGCGCCGCCGGAGTCCAGGCCCGGACGTTCCACTCGGCCGCGCTGCGCCAACTCCAGTACTTCTGGCCGAAGGCCGTCGGCGGCGGCATGCCACGCATCGTCGACCGCAAGATCCAACTCGTCGCGGACGCGGCCGCTGCCTGTCGCATCCGTCTCGATCGCAATGAACTCCGCGACGCGGCGGCGGAGATCGAGTGGTCCAAGGTGACCCGGACGGTGCCCTCCGACTACGCCGCCGCAACCGCCAAGCACGGCCGCGACGCCCCCCGGGACCCGGCCGAGATCGCCCAGATCTACGCGACGTACGAGGAGCTGAAGCGTGAGCGGGCCGTCATCGACTTCGAGGACGTCCTCCTGCTCACGGTCGGTATCCTCCAGGAGCGCCAGGACATCGCCGAGCAGGTCCGCTCCCAGTACCAGCACTTCGTGGTCGACGAGTACCAGGACGTCAGCCCCCTCCAGCAGCGTCTCCTGGAGCTGTGGCTCGGCGACCGGGACGACCTGTGCGTCGTGGGCGACGCCAGCCAGACGATCTATTCGTTCACTGGTGCAACTCCCGACCATCTGCTCGACTTCCGTCACCGCCATCCCGGGGCCACGGTCGTCAAGCTGGTCCGCGACTACCGCTCCACCCCGCAGGTCGTCCACCTGGCCAACGGTCTGCTGTCCCAGGCCCGCGGCCGCGCCGCCGACCACCGCCTCGAACTGATCTCGCAGCGCCCCCCGGGCCCCGAGCCCCGCTACACCGAATACACGGACGAGCCCGCCGAGGCCGAGGGCGCCGCCCGCCGCATCCGGGATCTCGTCGCCGCCGGTGTGCCCGCCGGAGAGATCGCCATCCTGTTCCGGACGAACTCCCAGTCCGAGACCTACGAGCAGGCCCTCGCGGACGCCGGAGTGCCCTACCAGCTGCGCGGCGCGGAACGTTTCTTCGACCGCCCCGAGGTACGCAAGGCGGGTACCGCGCTGAGAGCTGCCGCCCGCTTCGGCGACAACGACACCCTGCTCGAGGACACCGTGGACCTCCCCTCGCAGGTACGGGCCGTCCTGTCCGGCGAGGGGTGGACGGGCGAACCGCCCGCGGGGTCCGGCGCGGTCAGGGAACGCTGGGAGTCGCTGGCGGCGCTGGTGAACCTGGCCCACGACTTCGCCGCGGCCAAGCCCGACGCCACGCTCGGCGACCTCGTGGCGGAACTCGACGAGCGCGCGAACGCCCAGCACGCCCCGACCGTCCAGGGCGTCACGCTCGCCTCCCTGCACTCCGCGAAGGGGCTGGAGTGGGACGTCGTCTTCCTGGTCGGTGTCGCCGAAGGCATGATGCCGATCACCTATGCGAGAACGGACGAACAGATCGAGGAGGAGAGACGGCTCCTCTATGTGGGGGTCACCCGCGCGCGCGAACAGCTCTCGGTCTCCTGGGCCCTGTCCCGGTCGCCCGGCGGCCGCCCCAGCCGCCGCCCCAGCCGCTTCCTGGACGGACTGCGCCCCGGCTCCACCGCCAAGGCCGGCCGGACCGGCGCGGCGGGCGCCGGGGGCGTCGAACGGGGCTCGGGCGGCGGCCGTACGGGTGACGGCATGACCGGCGGTACCGAGGCGGTCGCGCGCCGCACCAGCCGGACACCGGCCCGCTGCCGTGTCTGCGGGCGCACGCTGCGGGACGCCGGCGACATGAAACTGATGCGCTGCGAGGACTGCCCCTCCGACATGGACGAAGGCCTCTACGAGCGACTGCGTGAGTGGCGCGCGGTCCAGGCGCAGCGCAGCGGCCAACCGGACTTCTGTGTCTTCACCGACCGGACCCTGATGGCGATCGCGGAAGCGGGGCCGAGCACTCCGGTTGAGCTCGGTCGCATCCCCGGTGTACGCAGCCGCAAGCTGCAGCGCTACGGAGCCGATGTTCTCGACATCTGCGCAGGTCGGGAGCCTGGGTGCGAGGACGGGAACGACTGATGCGAACTCGTCGAAAAAATAGTTTGCGCATGCCCCGGGAATCCCCATAGGTTCTTAGGCACGAGAGCAGCGGCCTTCTCGAAGGCCCCGGTTTCGTGGTGTACTTCATATCCGTCGGATTGGCTCGCGCCGGTCCCCATAGACGCCGAGAGGAGGCGAGTCCAGTGATCAGCATCAACACCAGCTTCATCAGCACGGTCAAAATGACCGATCGCTCGGCCGTCTCCCTGTGCATGCTCGGCGTCTCGAACCTGGGCACCGGTCTGTCCGCCATCAGTGGCGGCCGTCCGGCTCCCTCCGTGTCTCTGGCGGGCCTTCCCGTCCGTGAGCGCAATGAGCGACCGACCAGGGCACTGGAAGCAGCAGTAGAGGGACAGGCCCAGGCCTATGCCTTCGCGGCGGCCGGTGCCGGATTCCGGAAGCAGACGACGCAGCACCACCTGATGTGGGCCTTCCGTGGGCCTGAACCCTGGAGTGATCCAGCCTGATCGACGATCAGGCCGGCGCCTTCAGGGCCGCGGAACCCCATCCGGGATCCGCGGCCCTTCTGTTTGTCCCCGACCAGGGACTACAGCGCGAAGGGGCCTCGGGACAAGAAAAGAACCCGGTACCAGCCGCCACCGGCCAACAGGCCGGAACGACCAGACGAGGAAGACGAACCGTGCAACTCGAAGCGCACGCCCCGTCCGTACCGCCTTCCGAAACGATCTCCCCGCCCGGCCTCACGGAGGACTCCGCCTTGACCCCGCTCACCGCGCTCACCGCGCTCGACGACGCCATCGAGAACCTCGGCGTACCCGTCCCCTGCCGCTCCTACGACCCGGAGGTCTTCTTCGCCGAGTCGCCGGCCGACGTGGAGTACGCCAAATCCCTCTGCCGCACCTGCCCGCTGATGGAGGCCTGCCTCGCCGGCGCCAAGGAGCGGCGTGAGCCCTGGGGTGTCTGGGGTGGCGAGCTGTTCGTCCAGGGTGTTGTCGTGGCCCGCAAGCGGCCCCGTGGCCGCCCGCGCAAGAACCCGGTCACAGCATGAACATCACCGGAACGATCGACCGCCCCCTCACGCACGACCCCAAGAAGCAGGCCCCGATGAAGCCGTCCACGAGCGAGCCCGCCGGCTCCGCGACTCCACACTTCACCACCACCGGCGCGAACGACTCGCGTCAGAACAGGACCCGAGAAATGCATCTCATGCCAGAAGCCCTGGCTCGTGCGCATATGCACGAGCGCCTGCACCAGGCCGAGCAGGAACGCCGGGCCATGCGCCTGGCGGTGGCCCGCCGGATGCAGCGCCGGGCCGAGCGCGCGTCGATGCGTGCCCGCCGTGCGCTCGCCATGGCGGTCATGCAGTAGCCGCCATGCGGCAACCGGCATAACCAGCCTGGCCAGGCACATCACCACCACCGACAACAGTGGCTCCCCGCGGGGGCCGGTCCGAACGGGCCGGCCCCCGCGGTGCGTGGTGACCACGGATCCGTCGACCGCGGGGCTATCGTCGCCGAGTGACGAGTCTTTCCGGAGACAGCGACGACAGCGGCTCCGCCGCAGAACCCCACACCCTCGTGTGCGCCCGCTGCGGCACCACCGCCGGAGCCCCTCAGCCCCTGTGGATCTGTTCCGTGGAACACGGCCGACGGCACTACTTCTGCGAGACCTGCACCCGGGAGAACCTGCGGGCGATCGAGGGGCGACTGGACTCGGCCTGGTGGTGAACCACGGGCCGGTCCCCGCGCCCGCGGACCGGCATTCGCGGACTGGGCCTTGACCGTGTCCATGCCCTCAGCCGTGTCCGTGCCCTTGGCCGAGCCCATGCCCGGGCCGGGATCGCTCAGACAGCAGACGAGCCGTCGCCGAGCGAACCGGTCACGCCTCCGCGGCTGACTCGCCCTCCTCCTCTTCGGGCAGGAAACCGGGCAGCCACTCCTCCAGTTCGTCGCGCATGCGTACCGTCGCACCGAGTTGGCACAGGACACCGATGGTGCTCAGCGTGACCCGGTGGATGAGGAGGTAGGACGGGGGCAGGTTCAGCTGCTTGCCCAGTTGATGCGCGGGGGAGCGGGGGTCGGCGATGCGGGCGGCCTGGCTGCGCATCCAGCCGCGGGCGAAGGAGAACTCGTCGGCGCGGACCGGTTCGATGATGGGGTGCAGGTAGTCGAGAACCGCGTCCGGGTCCAGGTCTATCGATTCCTTCACGAACCCCTCCGTGCGGAGCATCTCGTAGACGCCCTCCGCCTCGCCCTCGATCGTCAGCCGAAGGGCCGCACCGATCGTGGCAGGCAGCCCGCCCGGCAGCCGGTCCACCGTGCCGAAGTCCAGGACGCCCAGGCGCCAGCCGAGCTTTTCGTCAGGCAGGAGGCGGAAGTTGCCCGGATGCGGGTCGGCGTGCAGGAGGCCGGTGCGGGCCGGACCGGAGAACAGGAAGCGGGTCAGCAGCTGGCCCGCCCGGTCACGCTGCTCCTGAGTGCCGTCGGTGATCACCTCGGAGAGAGGCGTGCCCTCCATCCACTCGGTCACGAGCACCTGGTCGCACTGGTGGACCACGGCGGGGACCACGACGTCCGGGTCGTCCGCGAACTCCTCCGCGTGCGCCTGCTGGGCCTGGGCCTCCAGGCCGTAGTCGAGCTCCTCGGAGACCCGGTCCCGTAGCTCCGCGATGAGCGGTTTGATGTCCATGCCGGGGATCAGCGGGCCCAGCAGCCGCGCGAACCGGCTGAGCTGGCCGAGGTCGGAGAGCAGGGCCTCGCCCGCGCCCGGATACTGCACCTTCACCGCGACCGTGCGGCCGTCGTGCCAGACCGCGCGGTGCACCTGGCCGATCGAGGCCGCGGCGGCCGGCTTCTCCTCGAACTCCAGGAACAGCTCCTGCCAGTCCTCCCCGATGCGCTCCTCCAGCACTGCGTGCACCGTGCGGGTCGGCATCGGGGGAGCGGCGTCCTGGAGCTTCGTCAGAGCTGCGCGGTAGGGGCCCGCGACCTCCTCGGGGAGCGCCGACTCGAAGACGGACAGGGCCTGCCCGAACTTCATCGCACCGCCCTTCAGCTCGCCCAGGACCTTGAACAGTTGCTCCGCCGTGCGCTGCTGGAGTTCGCGGCCCACCAGCTCGGCCGACTCGCCGACGATCCGCTTGCCGAGTCCCCAGGTGGCCCGGCCCGCGATGCCGAGCGGAAGCGCGGCGAGCTTGGCGGTCCGGGTGACCGCCTTGCGGGGAAGATCAGACATGCGCCCTCCAAGTCCCAGCAGGCCGTGCCGCGTGTGCCTTGCGGGACAACCTCGTTGACCGCTGTTGCTCCGCCATTGTCGCGCGCGCCTCCCCCTCCTTCGGGGTGTGTTCCCCGTTACCTTTCTCGCCCTCGCCCTTTTCGGCGGCTGAGCAGGAGCACCCCGCGTGGGGCCACACCGGGCGTGCGTGCCAGTCGAAGCCCGGGGCCGAGACCTCCCAGCGGGCTCCCGCACTGGACGGCAGCTGCCCGTCGAGGAACGCGAGCGCATGCCCCGCGGCCAGCCCGGCGACGGCCGTGGCCAGTGTGACATCACAGGCTTCGAGCTGATGAGGGCGGCCGGAACGCCACTGGGCGACCAGCCGTGGCCAGGTCTCGTCGCGGTCGGCACGGCTCTGGTCGAGGCAGCCCGCACATCCGGTCTCGCCGGGCAGGACCAGGGGGCCGACCACGCCGGTCCCCTCGACCACGCCGGCATAGAGGTGTGGTGTGCCCGAGGCGATGAGCGGTTCCGCGACGGAGGGCCTCGGGGCGTGGACGTCGACACCGGCACGCGGGGCGAGCACCACCAGCGAGAAGCCGGGCTCCTCGCGCAGGCGGTCCACCGGGGTGTCCTCGGACGGTTTCGCGTGCTGCCGGGCCCCGCGGCGGCGACGGGGCGGGCGATCCGGTGCCGCGTGGCGGGCGGCTCGGCGCGCGGCCATGTCCCTGCGTTCACCGATCGACTCCGCCGGCAGACCACCGGGTGTCACGTCCCACGGCTCGACCCGGCCGACATCGCGTACGTCCACCTCACCGACGCCGGCGGCCGAGAGCAGGGAGGCGAGCGTCGCGCCCACCCTGCCCGCGCCGCGTACCTGCACTCTCAGTGACCGGCGCGCCGCCAGCCGATCGAGGGCGTCACCCGGCTCGGGCGCGATCAGGGAGAGCGCGGCGGCGTCGGGACGCAACCGCTCCATGACCTCGCGCCTGCCGCGCAGCTCGTCCGCGGCCGGACCGCCGCCCGTCGCGTCGTCCAGCAGGCCGGACCGGGTGAGCCGGTCCACCAGGCCGTCGACGTGGCCGTCCGGCAGGCCCATCCGGCGCCCCTCCTCGCGCAGGAGCGGCAGCCCGCGTGTCCCGTCGAGCAGGGACAGGAAACTGCCCGTCGCCGTGTCCATCGGACCCAGCACCATGGCGTGTGCCGGTGCCAGACCGAACTGCACGGTATTGAGATCCCGCCAGCCGCGCCGGAGCGCGGGCTTCACCATCGGATGCATGATCGGCCCCCGTCAGCCCTGAATCGGTCGCTGTGTGTCGGCGGTGCGAGCGCACGGTCCGCCGACGAGTGCCAGCATGCACGGACCGCGACGATGCCTGTCGAAAGTTGTCCACAGGCGACGGCATCCGTCGTACAAATCCGTCGCTCGGAGGGCGCATCGACATCGAACCCTTCCGGAGGCGGGACTTCCCCCGTGTGCAGCGGGTAACGTCGGGACGTGCCCGCCGACCCACTGCACCGCGCCGGAAAGCCACAGCGCAGCACGACGAGCCAGCCGCCGAGCGGCTCACGAGCGAGCGCGATCGAGGTCCGCAGGAGCGCGAGACGACGCAGAACCGTCTCCGCGTACCGCGAGGGCGATCGCACCGTCGTGCTCATCCCCGCCCGGATGTCCGAAGCCGAGGAGCAACGCTGGGTGACCGTCATGCTCGACAAGCTGGCGGCGCAGGAAAGCAAACGGCGTCTCGGCGACTCCGAACTGACGGAGCACGCCGCACGGCTCTCGGACCAGTACTTCGGTGGTCGCGCCCGGCCCGCCTCCGTCCGGTGGGTCACCAACCAGAACACCCGCTGGGGCTCCTGCACCCCCGCCGAGGGCAGCATCCGCCTGTCGCACCGGCTGCAGGGCATGCCCGAGTACGTCGTCGACTACGTCCTGCTCCACGAACTCGCGCACCTGCTCGTACCGGGGCACGGGCCCCGTTTCTGGCAGCTGCTGGAGGCGTATCCGCGCACCGAGCGGGCGCGCGGCTACCTCGAAGGGGTGGTCGCCGCCGACCGGCTGCCGCACCGGCCGGTCGCCCCGGACGAGTGACACCGCTTCCCGGGGGTCCGGCGAACGCGGTTCACGGCCCGTGCTCCGCAGGCGCGCCGCGGGCCGGCGTGGGCATCCCGGAAGACGTATCCCGCATGTGTGTGCGTTTGTGCAACCGGTGACCGAAGTCGCGCTTTTGTACCGTCTCTGTACCAGCCTCGTACGCTTCACGACTTTGCGGTTAGCCTGACGCGACGCACTCGCAGGCGTACGCACTTTCGGGACGGGATGGGGGACGGTCGTTACGCATGGCCAGGGAATTCCAACGCGGCCACAAGGCCAAGATCAGTGACCTCACCGCGGGCACGGACCTGTACGTAGGCGTACAGATCTCCGGCCCCGGGCTGACCTTCGACATCAGCTGCTTCGGTCTGGACGCCGACGAACGGCTGTCGGACGACCGCTACTTCGTCTTCTTCAACCAGCCGAAGTCCCCCGAGGAGTCGATCCAGCTCCTGGGTGCCCAGTCCGGTGACACGGAGTCCTTCCGCGTCACTCTGGACAGGATCCCGCCCCAGATCCAGAAGCTGTCGTTCACGGCGACCATCGACGGCAACGGCCAGATGTCGCAGATCGCCCCCGGGTACGTCCGTATCGTCGCGGGTGGCGAGGAGGTGGCCCGGTATCCGTTCGACGGCTCGGAGTTCTCCACCGAGCGCGCCGTGATGCTGGGCGACTTCTACCTGAAGGACGTGTGGCGGTTCGCGGCCGTCGGACAGGGCTTCGACGGCGGCCTCGACGCGCTGCTGAAGAACTTCGGCGGCGAGGTCGCGGAGGAGGAGCCCGCAGCCGCACCGCAGCCACCGCAGACCGGTGCCGCCCCCGGCTTCGCCCCGCCCGCGTTCGGTGCCCCCGCCGCTCCGGCCCCCGCGCCCACGCAGGGATACGCACCCCCGGCACCCGCACAGGGTTACGCGCCCCCAGCGCCCGCGCAGGGGCACGCGCCTCCGGCGCCCTCCCCCTCCGTGCACGTCGCGCCGACCATCGCCGCGCCCCTTCACACGCCGCCCGGCGGCACTGTTCCGCCCCCGGCACCGCCGGCGCCGCAGGGTGGCCCGTTCACCCCGCCCGGCGCGCCGCCCCAGGGCGGGCCCTTCACTCCTCCGGGCGCCGCGCCCCAGGGCGGCCCCTTCACACCCCCCGGCGCCGCCCCGCAGGGCGGACCGTTCACGCCCCCCGGGGCCTTCCCGGGGCAGGCCCAGCCCTTCGGCGGTGGCGCGCAACTGGCGCCGGTGCCGCCGGAGGCGGGACTGAGGGTCGTCCTGACGAAGTACTCCGAGGCCCCCGTCGGGGACCGCTGGACCGAGCAGAACCCGCAGCTGGTGCGGACGACGCTCACCAAGGGCGCCAACATCCTCGCCAAGCAGGGCAGCATGGTCGCCTACCAGGGCGACATCGACTTCGCCCACAAGGGTTCCGGACTGCTCGGCAAGTTGACGGGCCAGCTCACCGGTCAGGGCATGGCCCTGATGCGGTGTTCCGGGGACGGCGAGGTGTTCCTCGCCGACGAGGGCAGCCGCCTCTTCGTCATCCGCCTGGAGAACGAACAGCTCTACACCAGCGCGCCGGGCGTCCTCGCCTTCGACGAGTCCCTGGACACGGAGGTCCGCCGGATCGAGGGTGCGGGCCTGCCGGGCGGCGGTCTGTTCAGCATGCTCTTCTCCGGCACGGGCGCGGTCGTCGTCAAGACGCGCGGCGTGCCCGTCGTCCTGCCCGTCGGTCCGGCCACCTACGTCGACGGCAACGCCGTCATCGCCTGGTCCGCGGGTGCGCAGGCCGTCACCACCACCTCGCTCAGGCTGCGCCGCTCCGGGTACGCACGGCAGACCCAGGAGGCCGTCAACCTCCAGTTCCGCGGCGCGCCCGGCAACTTCGTCGTCGTCCAGCCCTTCGAGGTGTGAGGCAGAGCATGGACCTCCAGACACTCAACGCGCACCGCTCCGCCGCCACCGGCGTCCGCATGGGCGTGCACAGTTCCAAGACGCTCAAGGTCACCATGGTCAGCGGCCAGGACCTCTTGGCCAAGGCCGGCTCGATGATCGCGTACGACGGGTACGTACAGTTCGACGGCCCGCCCGCCACGCTGCGCCGCAGCGCGGAGGAGATGGTCAGCGGCGAGGGCGGCAAGCTCATGCTCTGCCGGGGCGACGGGGACCTCTACCTCGCCGACTACGGCGGTGACGTCCTCGTCCTCCATCTGAACAACGAGGCGCTGTCCGTCAACGGCCCCACCTTGCTGGCCTGCGACGCCTCGCTCCAGCTCACCATCGAGCCGGTCAAGGGCCTCGCCAAGCTCTCCGGTTCGGGCCTGACCAACCTCGTGATCCGCGGCACCGGGTGGGTCGCCCTGGTCAGCCGGGGCGTGCCGATCTCCCTCGACTGCGCCGAGCGGGAGACGTACGTCGACCCGGACGCGCTGATCGCCTGGACCGACGGCCTCGACATGAAGGCCCGCCGCACCATGAAGGCCAGTGCGCTGATCGGCCGGGGCAGCGGAGAGGCGTTCCAGATCGGTTTCAAGGGACGGGGCTTCGTGGTCGTCCAGCCCAGCGAGGACACCGGCGACCGTTTCAAGATCCGTGGCTGACCGGGGCCGAGAGGAGAACAGCACACCATGCACAGCACGCTCTTCGCGCACATCCCGGTGAACCACACCGAGCGCTACACACTGCAGAACCCACAGCTGCTCAAGACCGATGTCACCATCGGCAGCAGTCCCGTCCTGGCCCGTCAGGGCGCCATGGTCGCCTTCGAGGGGCAGGTCGACTTCGACAGCCAGTACCGCAACCGCAGCTGGCGCAACGCCGAGCGGATGACCGGTGAGCGCCTCGAACTCATGCGCTGCAAGGGCAACGGGGTCGTGTACCTCGCCAACTTCGCGCAGTACCTGCACATCATGGAGGTCGGCGGCGGCATCACCGTCGACTCCTCCGCCGTGCTCGCCTTCGACGGCTCCCTGAACGTCGGCATCGTCGCCGTGGACAGCGCCGTCGAGGTGGCCTCGGCCGGGGCGTACAACCTGGAGCTGTCCGGTGGCGGCAAGGTCGTCCTGATGACCTCGGGGGAGCCGCTGGCCCTGGAAGTGACCCCGGAGAAGAACATCTGCGTCGACTCGGACGCGGTCATCGCCTGGTCCACCTCGCTGCGCACCCAGCTCCAGGCGCCGACCTCCACGTCCGCGGTGTGGCGCCGCAGGGGCTCCACCGGTGAGGGCTGGGAGATGCACTTCGGGGGCCACGGGCATGTCCTGGTGCAGCCGAGCGAGCTGCTGCCGCCGCAGCATCTGCGCACGTCCGGGGTGCTCGGACAGTTCGGCATGGGAGGCGGCGGGCTGAGCGGCAACTCCCTCGGGGGTAGCCGCAACTGATCAGCGGCCGTACGCGCCGCACGTGAGTACGGGTAAGGGGCGTCCGCCTGGCGGACGCCCCTTACCGTGTCCGTCCCCCCGGTGGGGGCCTGCCCACCACCCGTCGGCAGCACACCCGCCGCCCCTCCGACGCCACACGAAAGAGCGAGGTCAGAGCCTCCGAAAGAGCGAGGTCAGAGCCGTGCTCGGGTGGCGTCCAGCAGACGTACGACCGAGTCGTCGGCGACGGTCGGAACCTCGTCGTAGGGGAACCAGCGCAGGTCGAGGGACTCGTCGCTGATCGCTTCGACGGCGCCGGCGGGGGCGAGCGCCGCGTACTGCACGTCGAGGTGCCAGGCGCACGGGGTGTGGTGACGGTCGAGACGGACCGGACCGCTGGGCAGCAGCGTCAGGCCCGCGATACCGGACTCCTCCGTGGCCTCGCGCAGGGCGGAGCCCGCGAGCGTGCCGTCCCCGGGCTCGCAGTGGCCGCCCATCTGGAGCCACATGCGCAGCTTCCTGTGGAGCGTGAGCAGCACCCGGCCGCGCTCGGGATCGATCACCAGGGCGCTCGCCGTGATGTGCCCGCTGCCGCACGCCTTCCACATGCCGTCCGGGTGGGCGGCGAGGTGATCGAGATATGCCTGGCGCAGCTCGGCCTGGTCCTCGTAGCTCTTGAGTACGAGGACCGCGTCGTCGTGCAGGCTCACTCGGTGTCGTCGTCCTTCTTCTTGAGGTCCGGCTTCTCGGTGGAGCCGCCCGCGGCCTCGCCGAGCATCTTGTCGAGCTCGGAGAAGTCCAGCTGCTCACGGTGGACGAAGCCGTCCGGGTCGTCCAGGTCGGAGGCGGTGGGCAGCATGTCGGGGTGGGCCCACAGGGCGTCGCGGCCGTCGACACCGCGTGCGTCCGTGAGGGAAGCCCACAGGCGGGAGGCGTCGCGCAGACGACGGGGGCGCAGCTCCAGACCGATCAGCGTGGCGAAGGTCTGCTCGGCGGGGCCGCCTGTGGCGCGACGGCGGCGCAGGGTCTCGCGCAGCGCGTCCGCGGACGACAGGCGCGGTTTCGCGGCGGCGTGCACCACCGCGTCCACCCAGCCCTCCACCAGCGCCAGAGCGGTCTCCAGGCGGGCCAGGGCCGCCTTCTGCGCGGGGGTGTCCTCCGGCTGGAACATGCCCTGCTGGAGCGCCTGCTGCAGCTCCTCGGGGTTCTGCGGGTCGAACTGGCCGACCACGTCCTCCAGCTTGGCCGTGTCGACCTTGATCCCGCGCGCGTAGCCCTCGACCGCGCCGAACAGGTGCGAGCGCAGCCAGGGAACGTGGGCGAAGAGACGCTGGTGGGCGGCCTCGCGCAGGGCCAGGTAGAGGCGCACCTCGTCCTTGCCGACGCCCAGGTCCTTGCCGAACGCCTCCACGTTGATCGGCAGCAGTGCGGCCTTGCCGGCCGGGCCGAGCGGCAGCCCCACGTCGGTGGAACCGACGACCTCGCCCGCGAGCACGCCCACGGCCTGCCCGATCTGCTGGCCGAACATGGCGCCGCCCATCGACTTCATCATGCCGATCAGCGGGCCGGCCATGGCCTGCATCTCCTCCGGCAGGATGTCGCCCATGGCGCCGCCGACGCGCTCGGCCACCGGATCGACGAGTTCCTTCCAGGCCGGCAGGGTGGCCTCCACCCACTCCGCGCGGCTCCACGCCACGGCGGAGCCCGCGCCGGACGGCAGGGACGTCGCGTCGTCGAGCCACAGGTCGGCCAGGCGGACGGCCTCCTCGACGGCGGTGCGCTCCGCCGGACCGACACTCGCGTCCTTGGTGCCGTCGGCGGTTCCCTGGGCGACCGTCTGGCGGGCGATCTGCTTGGCCATGTCCCAGTTCACCGGGCCGCCCTCGTACGAGAGCATCTGGCCCAGCTGCTGGAAGGCGGCGCCCAGGTCGGTGGGGTTCATGGAACCGAACATCGCGGCGAACGGATTGTCGGCGCCGGGACCGCCGGCACCGGGAAACCCGAAGCCGAACGGGTTGGCCGGTCCCTGACCACCACCGCTCTGCTGGTCCTTCTTCTTGCCCTCGTCGCCGTCGTCCGGCTCCTCCGGCGGAAGGCCGAATCCGAATGGGGTGTCACTCACGGGATTCCTCGGCTGATAGGGCCATCGGTTTTCTCCGACGGCGCGGCTGCCCGAACACCACCCAGCCTAGACACCACGGCGGGTTAAGGCCTCGGTGCTCCGCCGACCGATGGCCTGCGGCAGGATGGATGCCACCTGGTACGCACGCGTCGCCCGCGTTCGTACTGAAGACAACCGCTGGAGACGCCCGGTGAGTTCCCCAGATCCACAGGTTCGCGCAGCGCGAAACCCCTCAGCCCGCCCGTCACCCGACCGCCACCCCTCGACGGAGGCGCTCCGCGCCGACGCGTCCACCGCCGTGCGCGGGCCCGTCGTCGCGGTCACCGGTGCCGCCTCCGGCGTCGGCGCGCTGCTCACCGAGCGGCTCGCCGAGTCCGACGGGATCCGCCAGGTCATCGCCATCGACGAGCGGCGCGGCGACTGCGCGGCCGCGCAGTGGCACATCCTGGACGTCCGGGACCCGGCGATCGCCGAGAAGCTGCGCGGGGCGGACGTCGTGGTGCACCTGGCGGTCGACCTCGACCTGGGCAGCGACGCGGCGGCCCGCAGCGCGTACAACGTGCGCGGGACGCAGACCGTGCTGACGGCTGCCGCCGCGGCCGGGGTGCACCGGGTGGTGCTGTGCACCTCGGCGATGGTCTATGGCGCGCTCCCCGACAACGAGCTGCCGCTCTCGGAGGACGCCGAGCTGCGGGCGACCGCCGAGGCCACCGGGGTCGGCGACCTCCTGGAGATCGAGCGCCTCGCACGCCGGGCGCCGCGCGCCCATCCGGGCCTCAATGTCACCGTCGTCCGCCCGGCGACGCTTGTCGGAGGCACGGACACGGCCCTGACCAGGTACTTCGAGTCGCCTCGGCTGCTGGTGGTGGCCGGGTCGCGGCCCGCCTGGCAGTTCTGCCACGTCGAGGATCTGTGCGGGGCGCTGGAGTACGCCGTGCTGGAGAAGGTCGACGGGGAGCTGGCCGTCGGCTGCGAGGGATGGCTGGAGCAGGAGGAGGTCGAGGAGCTCAGCGGGATCCGGCGCATGGAGCTGCCGTCCGCCGTCGCTCTCGGTGCCGCCGCCCGGCTTCACCGGATCGGGCTGACGCCGTCGCCGGCCGGTGACCTGGCCTACACGATGTATCCCTGGGTCGTGAGCGGGAGCCGGCTGCACGACGCCGGGTGGCGGCCGCTGTGGACGAACGAGGAAGTACTGGCGGAACTGCTGGAGGAGGTCGCCGGGCGGCACACGGTGGCCGGGCGACGGCTGGGGCGCAAGGACGCGACCGCGGCGGGTGCCGCGGGGGCGACGGTCGCGCTGCTCGGCACGGCGGCGCTGGTGCGGCGGGCCCGGAAGGCGCGCGGGCGGCGCTGAGGGACGCGCCCCCCGCGCCGGGGCGCGCTCGGTCTCGCCGGGCAGGGGGCCGACGCGCCCCCCGGGCCCCCCGGCGGCATGACGGTCCGGTGGCTCTGCCGTGTCCGCGCCTGTAGGTCCCGCCGAGCCGCCCCGCGCGCGTACATGCGTTTTCGGCCTCGTCGGTCCGGGGGCGGGTGGGGCACGATGGGGGTATGGCAGTCAATGATGATCATCCCGGTGAGCAGGGGGCCGAGGAGCCCGTCAAGCTGATCGGGATTCGAGAGACGGCGCTCTCCGTCGACGAGGTGTTCCGGGCGGTCGGGGACGACGCGGCCGGGGGGACCGCGCTGTTCGTGGGGACCGTGCGCAACCACGACGGTGGAGCGGACGTCGACGAGCTGGGCTATTCGTGCCACCCGACGGCCGAGGCCGAGATGCGGCGGATCGCGGAGAAGGTGGTCGCCGACTATCCGGTGCGTGCCCTCGCGGCCGTGCACCGGGTGGGGAACCTGGAGGTCGGAGACCTGGCGGTGGTCGTCGCCGTGTCGTGTCCGCACCGGGGCGAGGCCTTCGAGGCGTGCCGGAAACTGATCGACGATCTGAAGCGTGAAGTGCCCATCTGGAAGCACCAGAAGTTCTCCGACGGCACCGACGAGTGGGTCGGCGCGTAGCCGGGGCCGTGACCGGAACGCGCCCGTGCGCGTTCCGGTTGCGTAACCCGCCCCCCGGCGTGAGCGTTGACGGAGCGGACGGATAATCTGCTGATCAGTCAGTTGGTCGTTTGACAGGGGTTGGGAGGCCGGCATGGCGGCGCTCGCCTGGTTGCTGATTCCGCTCGTGGCCGCGATCGGTGCCGGACTGTGGGGCGGCTGGGCCAGCCGGAACCGCAGGAGCATCGAGGACGGTACCGAGCTCGCGGGCTACTCCCGCTTCCGCGAGGCCATGGAGCGGTCCCACTCCGGTACCTAGACCCCCCGCCCCACCCCGGACGGACGGCCCCGACAGTGCGCCTACATGCCTGTCCCGTACTGTCGTTCCATGCCACGCCGCACCGCGACGATGCTCGCCTCCACCCTGATGCTGATCGCGCTCCTGTGCGCGGGTGTGATCATTCCCGTGCCCTATGCGGAGATGTCGCCGGGGCCGACGGTGAACACTCTCGGGAAGCACGACGGCGAGCCGGTGCTGCGGATCTCCGGGCGCAGGACGTACGCGACGAGCGGCCATCTGAACATGACCACGGTCCGCGTCACCAGCGCCGACTACCGGATGAACCTGGTCGAGGCCGTGTACGGCTGGCTGGCGCACGACAACAAGGTCGTGCCGCACGACACGCTCTACCCGGACGGCAAGACCAAGGAGCAGTCGACGCAGGAGAACGCCGAGGAGTTCAGCCAGTCCCAGGAGAGCGCCAAGGTGGCGGCCCTGAAGGAGCTGGACATCCCGGTGCGGTCCTGGGTGATCGTCTCCACCGTCCTGAAGGACTCCCCGGCCGAGGGCAAGCTGCACGCCGGTGACGTGATCAAGTCCGTCGACGGTACGGCGGTCAAGGTGCCCGAGGACGTGGCGAAGCTGGTCACCCGACACAAGCCGGGCGAGGCCGTGGACTTCGTGATCGTGCCCGCCAAAGCCCAGGCCGCCGCCGAGAAGGCGAACAGGACGGCCACCGAGACCCAGAAGGTCACGATCACCACGGGAAAGTCCGACGACACGGGCGAGGAGCGGGCGATCGTCGGCATCTCGGCCGGCACCGACCACACCTTCCCGTTCACCATCGACATCAAGCTCGCCGACGTCGGCGGCCCGAGCGCCGGACTGATGTTCGCCCTCGGCATCTACGACAAGCTGACTCCGGGCAGCCTCACGGGCGGCACGTTCGTGGCCGGCACCGGCACGATCGACGACCAGGGCAAGGTCGGCCCCATCGGCGGCATCGAGATGAAGACGGTCGGCGCGCGGGCCAAGGGCGCCCAGTACTTCCTGACGCCCGAGGACAACTGCGCCACGGCCGTCAGGGACGTCCCCGACGGACTCACCCTCGTCAAGGTCGGCACCATCGGGGACGCGCTGGGCGCCCTGAAGGACATCCGCGCCGGTGACACCGCCGACCTGCCGAAGTGCACCACCAAGGGCTGACGGGACACGAGGGCGGTCGGAAACGGACGTACGTGGGGGCGCTCCCGGAGACCGGGGGCGCCCCCACGCCGTACGGCGGAGATCAGTCCACGAAGGTCGCGGACAGGGCCTCCGCAAGGCCCGGCACCAGCTCCGGGCCGGTGAGGACCTCGGTCGGGGTGTCCTTCTCGCGCAGACGCAGCGCCGAGTCGCGGGAGCCGTCCCGCAGGACGGCGACCGTCATACGGACCTCCTGGCGCTCCGGGTGGGAGGCGACCCACTGGGCGAGACGGGCCTCGTCGAGGTTCTCGGGGACGGACGACTCGGCGGACGGCGGCAGCATCAGCCGTTCCACGGTCAGCGCGCAGCCGACCACCGCGTCGGGCCAGGCGATGGTGCCGAG
The DNA here is from genome assembly GCF_042802995.1 of Streptomyces sp. NPDC057438. Lineage (NCBI taxonomy): Bacteria > Bacillati > Actinomycetota > Actinomycetes > Kitasatosporales > Streptomycetaceae > Streptomyces > Streptomyces sp. NPDC057438. The sequence goes on along the minus strand of NZ_JBHVDD010000002.1, from coordinate 135,922 downwards.
GAACTCGTCCAGCGCCTTGCCCGCCGGAATCTCGTCCTGCTCGATCGGAGTGAGACCCACGGTCTCGGACTCGTCCTGCAGACCGAGCTGGGCCGCGAGGGCGGGTTCCTGGGACCGCAGACGCGCGGTATCCACCAGGGCGAAGAGGCGAGCGGGCTGGTCCCAGCCGAGGCCCGAGGCGTACTCGTCGATCTCGAGCACGGCCCGGGTGAGGGGGTTCGCTGCCATGGGAGTGTTGGACATGGTCACAATCCTGCCTCGTTCGTCCCCCGAAGCGGGAACCGAGTAAAGCGTGAGTAAGTTGCATAGGTGAGGCCCCTGCGATCACGGGGCCCGCTGGAGGGTCCGTAGACGCGGGCCTGACGTATCGACAGCGAACTTCGAGGTGCGCACCTTGGCTTTCCAGATGCCGGACCGCGGCGGAGGCCCGACGGGGCCGCGGATCAGAGTGGGCCGACCGTCCCGACGTGTCCGGACGCTGCTCATGACGTTGGGCGTCCTTGCCGTCCTCGGCATGGTCTTCGTCATGTTCGCGGGATTCTGGACGGACTGGCTCTGGTACCGGTCGGTGAGGTATTCGTCCGTCTTCACCACCACGCTCTGGACGAAGATCGGTCTCTTCTTCGTCTTCGGTCTGCTGATGTCGGCCTCGGTCGGCTTCAACATCTGGCTGGCTCACCGGCTGCGGCCGCCGCTGAGCGCCATGTCGATGGAGCAGCAGAACCTCGACCGGTACCGGATGGGCATCGCGCCCTACAAGACGTGGCTGCTCCTCGGGATCACCTCCCTGGTGGGCCTCATCGCCGGCGCCTCCGCCTCCGGGCAGTGGCGCACCTGGCTGATGTGGGTCAACGGGGTGTCGTTCGGCCAGAAGGACCCCCAGTTCGACCTGGACGTCTCCTTCTACGCCTTCGACCTGCCCTGGTACCGCTTCCTGCTCGGCTTCGGCTTCGCCGCGGCCGTGCTCTCGGTGATCGCCGCCGCGCTCACGCACTACCTGTACGGCGGCCTCAGGGTCACCTCCCCGGGCGCGCGTGCCACCGCCGCGGCCACCGGGCACCTGTCGGTGCTGCTCGGGATCTTCGTCGCCCTGAAGGCGGTCGCGTACTGGCTCGACCGGTACGGGCTCGCGGTGAAGTCCAGCGACTTCAAGGCGACCGGCAACTGGACGGGCCTCAGGTACGTCGACGCGAACGCCTACCTGCCGGCCAAGACGATCCTGTTCTGCATCGCCGTCATCTGCGCGCTGCTGTTCTTCGCCACCATCTGGCGGCGCACCTGGCAGCTGCCGGTCATCGGCTTCGGCCTGATGGTGCTCTCCGCGATCCTCATCGGCGGGCTCTACCCGGCGATCGTCCAGAAGTTCCAGGTCCAGCCGAACGAGCAGGCCAAGGAGGCGCCGTACGTCGAGAAGAACCTGGCGGCGACCCGCCAGGCCTACGGCATCGACGGGACCGACGTCGAAGAGTACTCGGGTGTGAGCGACACCACGGACAAGGCCAAGCTCCGCAAGGACGCCGACACCACGGCCAGCATCCGCATGCTCGACCCGAACATCGTCTCGCCGACGTTCCAGCAGCTCCAGCAGATGAGGAACTACTACGCGTTCCCCACGAACCTGGACGTCGACCGGTACGGCAGCGAGGACGGGGCGGAGCAGGACACCGTCATCGGTCTGCGTGAGCTGAACCTCGCGGGCATCCCGAAGAACAACTGGATCAACGACCACTTCCGCTACACCCACGGTTACGGCGTGGTCGCCGCCAAGGGCACCGAGGCCACCTCCGGCGGCCGCCCGGTGTTCACCGAGTCCGACCTGCCGTCCAAGGGCGACCTGGGCAAGTACCAGCAGCGGGTCTACTACGGCGAGAAGACCACCCAGTACTCGATCGTCGGCGGTCCCCAGAAGGAGATCGACTACTCCGACGACAGCGGTGAGAAGACCACCAGCTACAAGGGCAAGGGCGGGGTCAACCTCTCCAGCCCGGTCAACCGGGCCGCGTACGCGGTGGCGTTCAACGAGCCGCAGATCCTCTACTCCGGTGCCATCGGCGAGGGTTCGCGGATCCTGTACAACCGCACGCCCAAGGAGCGCGTCGAGGCGGTCGCTCCCTGGCTGACCATCGACGGTGACGCCTACCCGGCCGTCGTCGACGGGAAGATCCAGTGGATCGTCGACGCGTACACCACCACGAACGGCTACCCGTACGCCTCCCGCACCACCCTGGGCGACACGACGGCCGACTCGCTGACCGCCGACAACAGCCAGCGCGCGGTGGTGGCCCAGCAGAACCAGGTCAACTACATCCGCAATTCGGTGAAGGCGACCGTCGACGCGTACACGGGGCAGGTCAAGCTCTACCAGTGGGACACCCAGGACCCGGTCCTGAAGACCTGGATGAAGGCGTTCCCGAACACGGTGGAGCCGAAGACGGCGATCTCGACGTCGCTGGAGGCCCATCTGCGGTACCCGCAGGACCTGTTCAAGGTCCAGCGCGAGCTGCTCACCCGCTACCACGTGAAGGACGCCGACACGTTCCTCAGCGGCAGTGAGGTCTGGCAGGTCCCGGACGACCCGACCAACACCTCGGGCAACGCGGTGCCGCCGTACTACCTGAGCATGAAGCTGCCGGGCCAGACGGAACAGGCGTTCTCGCTGACCACCACGCTCACGCCGAACGGCCGGGACAACCTCAGCGCCTTCGTGGCGGTCAACGCCGAGGCGGGCACCAAGGACTACGGCAAGATCAGAATCCTGAAACTGCCGACCAGCGAACCGATCGACGGACCGAAACAGGTCCAGAGCCAGTTCAACTCCGAACAGGACATCGCCGAGACGATCAGCCTCCTCAAGAGAGGTGACTCACAGGTCGAGTACGGCAACCTCCTGACGGTCCCGCTCGACGGCGGACTGCTCTACGTGGAACCCGTCTATGTGAAGGGCGGCGGACTCAAGTACCCGCTGCTGCGCAAGGTGCTGGTCACCTACGGCGGCAACACGGCCTTCGAGGACACCCTCGACGCCGCGCTCAACAAGGTGTTCGAGACCGAGGGCACGCCCACGGAGCCACCGGTGGACGACGGCGACGAGGGCACCGACGAGCCGCCGAAGACCGGTGATCCGACGGTCCAACAGGCCCTGGAGGAGGCCCAGAAGGCGTTCGACGAGGGCCAGCAGGCACTCAAGGACGGCGACTGGGAGGCGTACGGCCGGGCCCAACAGGACTTGGAGGACGCGTTGAAGCGCGCCGAGGACGCCCAGGCCAAGGCCGGCGGGAGCGGCGGCAGCGGCAGTGACGGCGGCGACAAGAGCGCCGACAAGAATGCCGACAAGGGCGACGACGGAGGCTCCGGAAGCAGCTGAAACGGCTGATGCAGGGCTCCACCCCGCACCGTGGTACGGTTGCAACGCAACGGCGCGGGGTGGAGCAGCTCGGTAGCTCGCTGGGCTCATAACCCAGAGGTCGCAGGTTCAAATCCTGTCCCCGCTACTGAAGTTGAAGGCCCGGATCCTCATCAGGATCCGGGCCTTCGACGTGTTGTCGGGGAGAGCCGGGCAATCTGTGTTTGACTTGTCGCTCTGTGGGCATGTCGACAAAACGCTGTAGTGACCTCAATGGCTGCGGTATACCAGGTGTACCCAGGTTGCAGGTGGTGCGACGATGGACGTTATGGGGGACAAGGCAACTCTGTTGGAGACAGGGCGGTTTGCGCAGCCTGCCGACTTTGCGCTGCCTGCCGACTTTGCGGTGCCCGCCGAGTCCGCCTCGTCGGTCGAGTCCGTGCGCACGGCGGACGAGGACGAGACGGGGGACGCCGTGGAGGAGGCGCGTCAGCGTCTCGCCGCCGAATCCGGCGACGCCGAGGCGATGAGCGTCGTCGGAGCCATGCTGCTGCGCCGAGGAGACCTCGACGGGGCCGAGCCCTATCTGCGCGGCGCGACCGCCGCCGGGGACCGTGCGGCCGCCAACAACCTGGGCGTCCTGCTGCACCAGCGCGGTTACGCCGACGAGGCCGCCAGCTGGTGGCGGGTCGCGGCCGTCGCCGGTTCCGCCGCCGCCGCGCACGCGCTCGGCCGGCACCACCGTGAGCGCGGCGACGAACCGGCCGCCGAGTACTGGCTGCGCCAGTCCGCCGAGCAGGGGCACGCCCTGGGCGCGTACGCCCTCGCCGACCTGCTGGAGCACCGCAGCGACGCCGCCGCCGAGCGGTGGATGCGGGTCGCCGCGGAGCGCGGGCACCGCGAGGCCGCCTACCGGCTCGCGCGGGCGCTGGACCGGCTCGCCGAGCAGGAGGAGCGCGTCGCCGTGCGCGAGGGGCGCAGAATCGCGCGCGCGGCGTTCGAGATCGGAAGTGCGGGCCGTGAGGCCGCCCGTGAGGGCCGCCCCGTCGTACGGGAGGGCCGCCCGCCCGCGCGGGCGGGGGAGTCCGGTGCCGGCAACGGTGTCGGCGCGGCCGCGGAGGAGGCCGAGCAGTGGTACCGCCAGGCCGCCGCGCGCGGACACCGGCGGGCCGCCCTGCACCTCGGGGCGATCCTGGAGCGGCGCGGTGAGCACAAGGAGGCCGGCCGCTGGTACCTGACCTCCGCCAAGGACGGCGAGCCGCGCGCCGCGTGCGCGCTCGGGTTCCTGCTGCGGGACGCGGGCGACACGGAGAGCGCGGCCGTGTGGTGGCTGCGGGCCGCCCAGGACGGCGACGGCAACGCGGCGAACGCGCTGGGCGCGCTGCACGCCGAGCGCGGCGAGACGCAGACCGCCGAGCGGTGGTACCGCGCCGCGATGGACGCCGGTGACGTCAACGGGGCGTACAACCTCGGGCTGCTCTGCGCCGAGCAGGGACGCACCGCGCAGGCCGAGCAGTGGTACCGGCGGGCCGCCTACGCCGGGCACCGGGAGGCGGCGAACGCGCTGGCCATCCTGTTGCTGCAGGTCGGGGACGCGGCCGGGGCCGAGCCGTGGTTCTCCAAGGCGGCGGAGGCCGGCAGCGTGGACGCCGCCTTCAACCTGGGCATCCTGTTCGCCGGGCGGGGCGACGACGTGACGGCGCTCGTCTGGTACGAGCGTGCGGCCGCCGCGGGGCACACCGAGGCGGCGCTCCAGGTCGCCATCGCGCGGCTGCGCGACGGCGACGAGCGGGCCGCCGAGCGGCATCTGCGGTGTGCCGCGGGCGGGGGCAGCGCGGAGGCCGCGTACCGGCTGGCTGCCGTGCTGGACGCGCGCCGACCGCCGGCGCCCGCGCACGAGCTGGGGGAGCCGGTGCGGGAGAAGAACGAGTGCGAGGAGTGGTACGAGAGGGCCGCGTCCCAGGGGCACCGGCGGGCGCAGGTGCGGGTCGGCATGCTCGCCGCGGGGCGGGGCGACGTGGTCGAGGCGGCCCGGTGGTACCGGGCCGCGGCGGAGTCCGGCTCGCGGAACGGGGCGTTCAATCTGGGGCTCCTGCTCGCCCGCGAGGGCAGTGAGCCGGAGGCCGCGTTGTGGTGGGCCCGGGCCGCCGACGCGGGGCACGGGCGGGCGGCTCTGCGGCTTGCCCTCGTCTACGCGCGTCGGGGTGAGCTGGTGGAGGGCAAGCGGTGGGCCGACCGTGCCGTGGCGCTCGGGCCGGCGGGGGTCACGGAGCGGGCGGCGCGACTGCGGGACGCACTGCGGGACGAGTTGTCGGCGTAGTGGCTCATGGTGGGGCCGGGGCCCGTGGCCAGGTCCCACCACGCGGAGTGCCGACCGGCAGAGGGCGGCGAAGTGGGGCTGGTCCTGTCGGCTCTCCTCAATGGATTTGCGCTGGTCGATGAGGCTCACGTAGTGTTCTGTTCACCGACGCGGGGTGGAGCAGCTCGGTAGCTCGCTGGGCTCATAACCCAGAGGTCGCAGGTTCAAATCCTGTCCCCGCTACTGAAGGCCCAGGGCCCGGAACCGATCAGGTTCCGGGCCCTGGGTGCATGTGAGCGATGTATGGGTGCCCCCGAGCGTTCGAGCGCCGGGGGCTTCGTCGTACGTCGGCGGGGCTAGGCCGTCGCGCAGGTCGGGCAGATGCCCCGGTAGGTGACCTCCACGTCCGAGACGTTGAATCCGAAGCGTTCGGAGGCGGGGAGGTCGGCGAGGGGGTTCCCGGAGGGGTGGACGTCCCGGATCGTGCCGCACCGGGCGCAGACCAGGTGGTGGTGCGGGCGGTGCGCGTTGGGGTCGTACCGCTTGGCCCGCTTGTCCGTGGCGACCTCCAGCACCTCGCCGAGGACGACCAGTTCACCCAGGGTGTTGTAGACGGTCGCCCGGGAGATCTCCGGCAGCTTGGCGACCGCGCGTGTGTGCACCTCGTCGGCCGTCAGATGAACGTGTTCGCCGTCGAGCACCTCGGCCACGACGCGCCGCTGTGCGGTCATGCGCCATCCGCGTCCGCGCAGCCGCTCCAGAAGGTCACTCATACGGCCAGCCTAACAGCCTGGGGGAACAGTTCCCGAACAGGTGTGACTTTAGAGCTTAGCTTGACTTGGATTTGATCCAATATAGGATCTGCTCTGATGTGAGTGGTGGGCGAGAGCTTCGGCAGGCGCCTGGAGGCCGCCGTCCAGGCATGGTGCGGCCGACCGGGGTTGGACCGCTTGTCGTCGGGTGCGGGCCGGGACCTCCTTCGAGAGGGCCCGGCCCGTCCGCGCGTCCGGGGTCAGGCCGTCGCGTGCTGCCGGGCCGGGGTCCAGCAGCGGATGATGTCGCGGACCGAGACGATGCCTATGGGGGCGCCCTTGTCGAGGACGATCAGATGGCGGAAGCCGCCGTGGGTCATGGCGCGGGCCGCTTCCTCCAGGGTCCAGGACGGCGTGGCGAACACGACGTCGGTGGTGGTGTGGGCATGGGCTCGCTCGGCGTCCGGGCTCTGGCCCAGGCCGACGGAGTTGAGGACGTCGCGTTCGGTCAGTATCCCGAGTCCGCCGGCGTCCGGGTCGAGGACCACGGCCGCGCCGATCCGGCGGGCCGACATCAGGGCGGCGGCCTGCCGGAGAGTGTGATCGGGGCCGATGGTGAGGACCACTGTGCTCATGGCGTCGCGGACGAGCATGGAGTTCAGCCACCTCCTAGGGCACCCCGGTGAGGGATGGTGCAGACCCGGCGCCGGAGGCGCCCATTCAGCACTGCACAAGTTCACAAGTGGGGGAGCTCTCAATGTGGCAGGTAAAGCGGAGGTCAACAAGGGGGCGTGCATGGTCAGTTCGGGGCGCCTCGGGATCACTCCGGTATTCCGTACGCGTCGGACGTGGCCGACCGGGGCGGACGGGGCGAGGGGAGGGGGAAGCGGTCAGTAGCGCTCGTTCAGGTATCCCAGCAACTCGTCGTGGAGCAGACCGTTCGACGCCGCCGCGTTGCCGCTGTGCGGGCCGGGGCGGCCGTCGAGCCCGGTGAAGCTGCCGCCCGATTCGGTGACGATGATCGCGTTGGCGGACATGTCCCACAGCGACAGCTCCGGTTCGGCGCAGATGTCCACCGAGCCCTCGGCGACCATCATGTACGGCCAGAAGTCGCCGTACGCGCGCGTGCGCCACACCTCGCGGGTCAGGTCCAGGAAGCCGTTCAGGCTGCCGCGCTCCTCCCAGCCGCTGAGGGAGGAGTACGCGAAGGAGGCGTCCGAGAGCTGCGCGACGCGGGATACGTGCAGGCGGGAGGCCGAGCTGAGACTGCGGCCCGTGAAGGCGCCGTGGCCCTTCGCCGCCCACCAGCGGCGGCCCAGGGCGGGGGCGGAGACGACGCCGACGACGGGCTGGTAGCCGCCCTCGCCCGCCTCCATCAGGGAGATCAGGGTGGCCCAGACGGGGACGCCCCGAACGTAGTTCTTGGTGCCGTCGATCGGGTCGACGACCCAGCGGCGGGGGCCGGTGCCGGCGAGGCCGAACTCCTCGCCGAGGATGGCGTCCCGGGGGCGGGCGCGCTGGAGCTGGCCGCGGATGAGTTCCTCGGCGGCCTTGTCGGCCTCGCTCACCGGGGTCATGTCCGGCTTCGTCTCGACCTTCAGGTCGAGGGCCTTGAAGCGGGCCATCGTGGTCGCGTCGGCGGCGTCCGCGAGGACGTGGGCGAAGCGGAGGTCGTCGAGGTAGTCGGCCATGTGGCGAACGGTATCTGTCGAGGTCGGTGCGGGGCTACAGGGGGCCGGGGGACGATCGGGGCCCAGGATCCGGGGCAGAGGGAACGCCCGGCGCCCGGTCCCCTGCCCCGCCGGGCGGGCCTCGCTCGCTCTCCGGCGTACACCGGGCGCCCGCCGGGTGCCGTCGCGCCCGCCGGTGGCGCCCCGGCGCCCAGCAGCGTCGGCCCGTATAGGCGGTGTGGAGGCCGAAGCCCGGCGGCGGGGGAGAGAGTGGCCGATGTCCGGCGCCGGGGACGGGCGGGCGGACCGTGTGCGCGAGCAGGGACTCTCGGTGGGTGCCGTCGCTCCCACCGACGGCACCGGCGTCTCAGGCAGGTCGGCCCGCGTAGGTGGTGGGGCAGGCCGAAGCCCGGTAGTGGGGGAGGAAGTGTCCGATGCTCGGCGGTGGGGGAGGGGGCGGCCGATGTTCGGTGTCGGGGACGGGCGGATCGCGTGAGTGGGCATGGGCTCGGCGTGAATGTTCCCCTGCGGCCTTGGGCACACGACGGGAAGTCACTGACGGGGTGCGGGCGGATGCCGTCGAGGTGGGGCCGGTCCGCGCCGCGCGCGTCGGCCGGTGTGCGCCCCCGGGGGCCGCCGCGAACTCTTGACAGTGACTTGATGCGCGTCAAATCTGAGGGCCAGAGCCGCCCGCTCGCTTTTTAGGGAGGCGATGATGCCTGCAGCGCGGGAATCCTTGTTGGACGCCGCTTACACGGCGCTGATGCGCCGGCCGTGGTCCGCCGTGCGCATGGTGGACGTGGCGGCGGTGGCCGGAGTGTCACGTCAGACGCTGTACAACGAGTTCGGCAGCAAGGACGGGCTCGCCAGGGCCCTGGTCCGGCGGGAGGCGGACGGCTATCTGGCGGGCGTCGACCGGGCGCTGGCCACTCCGGCGGACACCCGGGACCGGCTGGCCGCGACCGCCGAGTGGACCGTGCGGGCCTCCCGCAACAACGTGCTCGTCCGAGCCATGCTCACCGGCTGCTGGAGCGAGCGGCTGCCCTCGCCCCCGCTCTCGGCGGTGCCCTCGTCGTCCCTCGTGCCCGCCCAGCGCCGCGCGGACGGCCCCCTGCCCGCGCCCGCCGACTTCGTGTCACTGGTGCGCGAACGGGCCGTCGCCGCGCTCTCCGGGCCCGGAGCACCCCGGCCGGACCCGGGGGAGCTGGCCCGGTCCTGCGAACTCGCCGTGCGGCTCGCCCTGTCCTGTGTGGCGGCACCCCCGACGGAGGGCGGGGTCACGGATCTCGTGCGGACCGCGCTGCCCCGCCAGCTCAGCCGGTCCCTCAACCACCTGTAGCCGGCCCGGCGCCGTTGCCCGCAGCGCCGCGGGCTACTGGGCGGATCCGGACAGTTGCAGGCCCACGACCCCCACGATCACCAGAGTGATCGAGACGATCTTCAGGGTGGAGACGAGGTCGCCGAGGAAGATCATCCCGTAGATCGCGGTGCCGGCCGCGCCGATGCCCGTCCAGACGGCGTAGGCGGGGCCGACGTCGAGCTTCTTCAGGGAGAGGGTCAGCAGACCGAAGCTGCCGAGGGCGAAGACGCAGAAGGCCACCGTGGGCCAGAGTCTGGTGAAGCCGTGCGAGAGCTTCAGACAGACGGCGAACCCGGTCTCCAGAAGTCCCGCCACGACCACCAGCAGCCACGCCATGTCTCGTCCTCCCGTGTCCCCGCGTTCCGTGACCGCTCGGTCCGCCCCGGCCGATCTCGTCCGCTCCGGGTCCGACTTGGTGCGATTATGCACTTACCGGGTGGAGGGGGGCGCAAACAACGCGGAGGTCAGTCGCCTTCCCGCCGTTCGCGCGTCGCGAGGAGCCTGCGCAGGGAGTAGAGGCGGTCCGGGTCCGCGTGTCCGTCCGCCACCCACTGGTCCAGGGCACAGTCCTGTTCGTCGTGACTGCACGCGCGCGGGCAGCCCTCCGTACCCGGCACCAGGTCCGGGAAGGCGTTGATGACCCGGGACGGGTCGATGTGGGCCAGCCCGAACGACCGGACGCCCGGGGTGTCCACGACCCAGCCGCCGTCCGAGTCCGCCAGGGGCAGGGCCAGCGCCGAGGTGGTGGTGTGCCGGCCGCGGCCCGTCACCGCGTTCACATGCCCCGTCGTACGGCGGAGGTCCTCGGGGACCAGGGCGTTCACCAGGGTCGTCTTGCCCACGCCGGAGTGGCCGACGAACGCGGTGACCCTGCCGTCGAGATGGACGCGGACACGGTCGGCGGCGCCCCCCGACTCCAGCTCCTCGCGGCTCGTCACGACGTACGGGAGGTCGATGTCGCCGTAGAGCTCCAGGAGTTTGTCGGGCGAGGCCAGGTCCGACTTCGTCAGCACCAGGAGAGGGGCGAGGCCGGCGTCGTAGGCGGCCACCAGGCAGCGGTCGATCAGCCGGGGCCGGGGTTCCGGGTCGGCGAGGGCCGTGACGATGGCGAGTTGGTCGGCGTTGGCGACGACGACGCGCTCGTAGGGGTCGTCGTCGTCGGCCGTGCGCCGCAGTACCGACCTGCGGTCGGCGATGCGGACGATCCGCGCCAGGGTGTCCTTGTTGCCGGAGAGGTCGCCGACGAGGGCGACGGTGTCGCCGACGACTGCGGCCTTTCGGCCCAGTTCACGGGCCTTCATCGCCATCACCACACGGTCCTCGACCAGGCAGGTCAGCCGGCCCCGGTCGACGGTGAGGACCATGCCGTCGGCCGCGTCCTCGTGCTTCGGACGGATGTGCGTACGGGGACGGTTGCCCTTGCGGTTCGGGCGGCTGCGGATGTCGTCCTCGTCGGTGTGCTTGCCGTAACGGCGCATGATCCCGGCCCGCCCGTCAGTTCTTCCCGAGCATCCCGGTCCACAGGTCGGGGAAGTCCGGCAGGGTCTTCGCGGTCGTCGCCACGTTCTCGATGCGCACACCCTCCACCGCCAGGCCGATGATCGCACCCGCTGTCGCCATCCGGTGGTCGTCGTACGTGTGGAAGACACCGCCGTGCAGGGGGCGGGGGCGGATGTGGAGGCCGTCGGCGGTCTCGGTGACGTCACCGCCGAGTTCGTTGATCTCCTTGGTGAGCGCCGCCAGCCGGTCCGTCTCGTGCAGGCGGAGGTGGGCGACGCCGCGCAGCGTCGAGGGGGAGTCGGCGAGGGCGGCGACCGCGGCGATGCCCGGGGTCAGCTCCCCGACCTCGCCCAGGTCCACGTCGATGCCGTGGATCGCGCCGGAGCCGGTGAACACCAGGCCGTACTCGGTCAGTTCGCAGGTGCCGCCCATCTCCGTGAAGATCTCGCGGAGTTGGTCGCCGGGCTGGGTGGTGCGCGCGGGCCAGTCGGGGACGACGACCTTGCCGCCGGTCACCAGGGCCGCCGCCAGGAACGGCTGGGCGTTGGACAGGTCCGGCTCGATCGTCAGGTCGCGGCCGAGCAGCGCGCCCGGCGTGACCCGCCAGACGTTCGGCTCGCCGCCCGACTCCGGGGTGTCCACCTGCGCGCCCACCGAGCGCAGCATGTCGACGGTCATCCGGATGTGGGGCAGGGAGGGCAGGGTCGAGCCGGTGTGGCGGACCTCCACGCCCTGGTTGAACCGGGGGGCCGACAGCAGGAGCGCCGAGACGAACTGCGACGACGAGGACGCGTCGATCGCCACCGGACCGCCGTCCAGCGCGCCGCTGCCGTGGACCGTCAGCGGAAGGGCGCCCCGGCCGTCGTCGTCGATCCGGGCGCCGAGGACGCGCAGGGCGTCGATCACGCCGTGCAGCGGGCGCTCGTACGACCGCGGGTCGCCGTCGAAGCGGATGGGGCCGTCGGCGAGGGCGGCGACCGGGGGGAGGAAGCGCATGACCGTGCCCGCGTTGCCCACGTCCACCGTGGCCGGGCCGTGCAGGCCGGCGGGCAGGACGCGCCATGCCTCGCCGGAACCGCCCGCGCCGGAGGAGCTGGAGGAGACGGTCTCCTCGATGCCGACGCCCATCGCGCGCAGCGCGCCCGCCATCAGCAGGGTGTCGCGGGAGCGCAGGGGGCGGCGCAGCCATCCGGGCTCGCTCGCGAGGGCGGCGAGGACGAGGGCACGGTTGGTGACGGACTTGGACCCCGGGACGTGGACCGTCGCGTCGACGGCTCCGCTCGCGAGAGGGGCGGGCCAGAGGTCGGGCTGTGCGTTCAGGGCCATGCGGCCCACTTTAGTGGGGGTTCCCTCCGCTCGGTTCAGCCGGTTGACATGCGTCGCCCGTCGGATGCGGCCCGGTCGCGGTCGGTCGCGCGTTCTCCGCGCTCCCCGAGCCGCCGGTGTCACAGGTGCAGCAGCCAGCGGCCGCCCCCCGTCAGGGCGCACAGCGACACCACGTGGAACATCACCAGCCACACCGTCGCCGGGACGTGGGTCAGGCGGGAGAGCTGGTCCGCGTCGGAGTCGCCGGCCCCGCCGCGGCGGCGCTTGGCCTGGAGTTCGAACGCCGGGCGCACGCCTCCCAGCAGCAGGAACCAGACGACCGCGTAGGCGAACGCGGCCTGGACCTGGGGGCCCGCGAGCCAGGACACGACCACGAAGGTGCCGCCGGTGACGAGGACCGTGAGGGCGCCGTAGGCGTTGCGGATCATGACCAGCATGGCGATCAGCAGGATCGTGGCGAGCCACAGCAGCAGGGTGATGCGGCCGGAGCCGAGGAGGGCGGCGCCGCCGAGGCCGAGGAGCGGGGGCGCGGTGTAGCCGGCGGCGGCGGTGAGGATCATGCCGATGCCGGTGGGTTTGCCCCGGCTCACCGTGAGGCCGCTGGTGTCGGAGTGCAGCCGGATACCGGTCAGGGTGCGGCCGGTGAGCAGCGCGACCAGACCGTGGCCGCCCTCGTGCGCGATGGTGATGGCGTTGCGTGACAGGCGCCAGACGCCGTGCGGGACGATCGCCGCGAGCGCGGCGACCGCGGTGGCTATGACGACCCAGAGGTCGGGTTCGGGCTGGGTGCCGAAGATCTCGTCCCACAGACTCGCCAGCGAGGTGGCTGCGGTGCTTTCCATGTTCTGCTGTGGCTCCTCGGGGTCGTGATCGACAGGGGGCGTGTGACGCCGTGTGCGGGGGCGGTGGTCGGGTGACGGGTCGGCCTGGCAGTGTGGCACCTATGTGCGGACGGTATGCGTCGAGTCGTAGGCCCGAGGATCTCGCAGGAGTCTTCGAGATCGAGAAGTGGGAGCCGGAGGAGTCCCTGGAGCCCGATTACAACGTGGCTCCCACCAAGGAGGTCTACGCGGTTCTCGACCGCCCTGTGAAGGACGCCGACGACAAGAGGCCGGTTCGCCAGCTGCGGAAGTTGAAGTGGGGGCTGGTCCCCTCCTGGTCCAAGAACCCCGAGGGCGCGGCCCGGATGATCAACGCCCGCGCGGAGACCGTGCACGAGAAGCCGTCGTACCGCCGGGCCTTCGCCACCCGGCGCTGCATCCTGCCCGCGGACGGCTACTTCGAGTGGGTCACCGGCGCGGGGGAGCGCGAGCTGGAGGTCGAGGGCAGGAAGAAGCGGCCGCGCAAGCAGCCGTACTTCGTGCTCCCGGCCGACGGGTCGGTCTTCGCGATGGCCGGGCTGTACGAGTTCTGGCGGGACAGGACGCTGCCGGACGATCACCCGCGGGCCTGGTGGGCGACCTGCTCGGTGATCACGACGGAGGCCGAGACGTCCCCGCTGGCCGTGGCCCCGGAGGACGGCCCGCGCGCGTTGGCCGATATTCACCCCCGGATGCCGCTGATGCTCACGCCCGACCGCTGGGACGGCTGGCTCGATCCGGCCCGTACGGATCCGGACGATCTGCGCGCCCTGCTCGAACCGCCGCCCGCCGGGCTGATGCGCGCCTACCCCGTCTCCACCGCGGTCAGCAATGTCCGCAACAACGGCCCGGAGCTGCTGAAGGAGCTGGAGGGGCCCGAGGAGGGCACACTCTTCTGACGTGACCGAGATCGAGGCAGCAGCGCGGGAAGAGATCGACACCGAGGCCGGTACGGGCCGTGTCAGTTGGTACGAGGCCGAGGCGCCGCACTTCGTCCTCGCCGTCGGCCATGGCGCCGGCGGTGGAGTCGAGGCCCGTGATCTCCGGGCCCTCGCCGCCGTCCTTCCCGCGCACGGCGTGAGCGTCGCCCTGGTGGAGCAACCGTGGCGGGTCGCGGGGAAGAAGCTCGCGCCCGCGCCGAAGACGCTGGACGTGGGCTGGCGCGGACTGTGGCCCGCGCTGGCGAAGCCGGGACTCCCGGTGATCGCGGGCGGGCGGAGCGCCGGGGCCCGGGTCGCCTGCCGTACGGCGACGGAGCTGGGCGCGGTGGCCGTCCTGGCGCTGAGCTTTCCGCTGCATCCGCCGGGGCGGCCGGAGCGGTCGAGGGCCGGCGAGCTGCTCGGGGCCGGGGTGCCCACGCTGGTCGTCCAGGGCGGAAACGATCCGTTCGGGAAGCCGGAGGAGTTCCCGGAAGGCGCGTACGGGCTCGTCGAGGTGCCGTACGGCGATCACGGGTTCGCCGTGCCGAAGCGGGCGCCCCTCGGCCAGGAGGAGGCGCTGACCGTACTCACCGACGGTGTCGTGGAGTGGATCGCGTCACTCGGATGACGGGTCGGGCAGTGGTCGGGAATGCGGAGCGGCGGGCCTTGGTTGTGCGGATCAGACAGTGCGAAAGACCGTGCTGACCGCCCAAGGAGAGGAAGTCCGCCGCATGGGTTCGACCTACTGCCCGAGCCGCAGCAGCCGCGCTGACCTGGACTGGACGGTGCTGCACGCGGCCAAGAGCGGCCCAGTTCGGGCGGCGGCGGGCATGGATCGTCGTCTATCCTCCGATTCTGGTGGTACCGGTTTCGGTACCGCACAGACGCTGGAGGAGGTGGGTCCGGTCACTGGGACCGACGCAGGGACCGAACGGGGCCAGGCGGAGCAGCCCGAGGGCACCGAGACCGCCGCGGAGCGCAGCGCCCGGTTCGAGCGGGACGCCCTGGAATTCCTCGATCAGATGTACTCGGCCGCGCTGCGCATGACGCGCAACCCGGCCGACGCCGAGGATCTGGTGCAGGAGACGTACGCGAAGGCGTATGCGTCCTTCCACCAGTTCCGCGAGGGCACCAACCTGAAGGCCTGGCTGTACCGCATCCTCACGAACACCTTCATCAACTCCTACCGCAAGAAGCAGCGCGAACCCCAGCGCTCCGCGGCCGAGGAGATCGAGGACTGGCAGCTGGCGCGCGCCGAGTCGCACATGTCGACCGGACTGCGTTCGGCCGAGTCGCAGGCGCTCGACCACCTGCCCGACTCGGACGTGAAGTCGGCGCTGCAGGCGATTCCCGAGGAGTTCCGCATCGCCGTCTATCTCGCGGATGTCGAGGGCTTTGCGTACAAGGAGATCGCCGACATCATGGGGACACCCATCGGCACGGTGATGTCCCGGCTGCACCGGGGCCGCCGTCAACTGCGCGGCATGCTCGAGGACTACGCCCGCGACCGCGGGCTCGTCCCGGCCGGCGCCGGAGAGTCGAACGAAGCGAAAGGCTCGGGCTCATGAGCTGCGGAGAGCCGCACGAGACGGATTGCAGCGAGATCCTCGACCATCTCTACGAGTTCCTCGACCGGGAGATGCCCGACGCCGACTGCACCAAGTTCGAGCACCATTTCGAGGAGTGCTCGCCCTGCCTGGAGAAGTACGGGCTCGAACAGGCCGTGAAGAAGCTGGTCAAGCGGTGTTGCGGACAGGATGACGTGCCCACCGACCTGCGGGCCAAGGTGATGGGCCGGATCGATCTGATCCGTTCGGGGCAGACCGTGCCCGAGCACGACGTGACGGCGGCCTCGCCGGCCGCTCCTCAGGAGAGCTGAGAACCACCGGGGCGGAGCCCGTCGCGGAAGGGCCGTGTGGCCCCTCCCGCGGCGGGCTCCGTCGTCGCGTCGGAGGCGGGGTGGAAGCGGCTCAGACCTCCAGGCCGTTCTCGATGCGCTTCAGGCCGTGCCTGGCGAGCGCCAGGTTGCTGCGGGAGCGGTCCAGCGCCAGGTAGAGGAAGAGCGAGCCCCTGCTGCTGGTCAGCGGGCGGATCAGGTGGTACTGCCGGCCGAGCGTGATCAGGATGTCCTCGATCACGTCGTTCATGTCCAGCGAGGCCAGCGTGCGCATCTTGGCCCTCACCACCTCGGTGTTGCCGGCCGCCGCCAACTCCAGGTCGAGGTGCTGCCCGCCGCCGAGGGTGCCGAGCGACATGCCGCTCTCGTAGTCGACCAGCGCGACGCCGACCGCGCCGTCGAGGGCCATGGCTTCCTTGAGCGCCGTCTCGATGTTCATATTGCTGCCCCAATTCCTCAGTGCTGCTGACCGGTCACTGTCCGGCCAACTACGATCGACGCGAGTGACCTGCCGGTCACAAACATCAACTTTTGGCCTTGTTACGGAAGTTGGCGTTCAAAGTACTGCGCGGCGCGTGAACGTGGAGGGCGAATGGGGGGACTTGAGGAAACGAAGCCGGCGCTCCAGACCTCCTTGGACCGGCTTCTCGACTCTCCCGGCGTCGTCGGCGTCGCCCTCGTCGACGCGGTCACGGGTCTCACGTACGCCACGGCGGGCGAGGCCGCGGCGGCGGGGACGGGGGTGGAGTGCTCCGATCTCGCCACCCTCATCTCCGAACGGCTCGGTGCCGCGGGGGCCGAGGGGGAGTTGGAAAGCGTGGTCATGACCAGCAGGCGCCGCCACCAGGTGCTGCTCTCCGTGGACCGGTCGGCCGGCGACCCGCTGCTGCTGGCGGCCGGTCTCGACCGCGACCGGGCGAACGTGGCCCTGGCGCTGCGCAGCCTCGGCGACCGGGCCCGAGAGGTGCTGGCGTGAAATCACCCTCGGCACGCAACCTGCCCGCGCTCCTTCAAGCACTGCACCAGGAGGGCCATACCGGCACCGTCCAGGTCTCGGGCTCCCCCGGTGGCACGATTCACCTGCGGGACGGCCTGATCGGCGCGATCGAGACACCGGGCGCGCCGACCGCGACGTCCGCGCTGCTCTCCTCGGGGCGGATCGACGACGACGCCTGGCTGGCGGCCTGCGCGGCCGAACCCGACGCCGACCGGCTCGGCGCGCACCTGGTGGCCGCCGGTCTGATCGGCGCCGCCGAGCTGGAGGTCGTCTGCACGGCGGCCCTGTTCGACGGGGCCTTCGCGATGGCGCTCAGCCCGCCCGGCGGCTGGGAACTGACTCCCCGGCAGCCCACCCTCCTCGTCCGGCCCGGCGTCGAGCCGCGCCCCCTGGCGGAGGAGACCACCCGCCGTGTGGCACTGCTGACCGGAGCGTGGGGCCCCGCGGGCGACCTGGCCCGCGCCCGGCCCGAAGCGGTCACCGGCCGCGGTGCCGCGGAGCACGACGGACGGCTGACCCGGCGCCACCGGGACCTCGTCGACAGCGTGAACGGCCGCCGCACCCCGCGCGACATCGCCTTCGCGCGGGGGCGCGGCCTCTACGCGGTCATGCTGGACCTCATCCGGCTGGAATCGCTCCAGGCGGTCCGCTGGCAGACCAGAACCGAACCCGGCGGCCGCCCCAGCACGGCGCCCCGGATCCCGCAGGGGCAGCCGGCCTCCGAGGAGCCGCCCCCGAGAGCCGGCCCCCTGCCCAGACGCAGGCCCGGTGGAGGCTCTCCGACCGGAGACCTCGGAGCGAAGGACGGGTAGTGAGCGCCGACAGAGACCCGGCCCGCAAGCGCCGTATACGCAGCAAGGCCGCCCGCCTCCGACGGCGTCCGGCCCGGGGAGCGGCCGCGGTCGACCGCCCGTCCCCGCCCACCGAAGCGCGGCCGTCCGCCCCGCCCTCCACCCCGGGCGAAGCCGGCGGGGTCGTCGCGGGACCGCCGCCGTCACCCGTAAGGGGGGCCGCCGGACCGCCCCCGTTACCCGTACGGGGCGCTGTCACCGGGCCGCCCCCGTTACCCGTACGGGGTGCCACGCCGGTCCCCGTGCACACCGGGGACGGCCCGGCCGTGCCGCCGCCGTTCCCGCCCCTGCCCCTGCTGTCGGCCGAGGAACTGCTCGCCGACCAACCCTCCCTCGACATGCTGCGGCGCGTCCGCCGCGGACTGCGGGCTCTTCCCGAGTCCGACGGGCACCTCCCGGACTGAGGGGTGCCGTGCGATCCCCGTACGGCACCGACGGCGTCCGGCACACCCCTGCCGCCCGGACGGCACACCCACGCAGACATCTGGACCAAGGAGCACGTGCCCATGACCGCACACGCATCGACCGAATCGCTGACCGGCATCCTGGCCTCGCTGCGTGACCGGGTGATGGGCGTCGCCGAGAGCGTCCTGTCCACGGTGGACGGCCTCCTCGTCGTCGCCGACGTCGACAAGGTCCACCCCGAGTCCGTCGCCGCGCTCGCCGCCGCCACCCTCGGCGTCAGCCGCCGCATGGCCGACCAGTCCGGCGTCGGCGCGCTCCGTGAGGTCGTCGTCCGGTGCGGTTCCGGGCACGTCATCGTGGTCGCCGTCGGCGAGCGCACGCTCCTGACCGTCATGGGCGACGACGGCCTCGACATGGCCGCCTTCCGGCGGGAGTCCCCGGCGACCGTGGAACAGCTCAACAAGGTGCTCGCGGCGGACGTGGCGCACTGAGGAGCGATGGCGAGGCTTTCGTCGACCGCCGGTGCGGTGCCGGCCGTCGTCCTCCCGCGCGGGTTCCGTCCCGAGGTGACGGAGTCGCTCGTGAGGGTACTGTCGAGAGACTGTCTGACCCTGCCCGCGGTGGGGTAACCCATGGGTAATGAGCGGCCCTACACGCGGTCGTGGTTGGATGCGAGGGAGAGGGTGCACCGGGGGCGACGGCCGGCCCACTCCGACGGAACTGACAGGCGGGAACGTAACTGGCAGGCGGGAATCGTGAGGATCTTCGGCAAGGGACGGCATCGGCCCTCCGCCTCTTGGCGGCAGGCCACCGATCGTGCGTTCACGCTGATCGGTGACGGTCGGTACGAGGACGCGGGCGCACTGTTGACACGTGCCGCGGACCTGGAGCCCTGGCTGTCCGAGTCCTGGTTCAACCTTGCCCTGCTGCACAAGTTCCGCCACGACTGGGAACAGGCGCGGGCGGCCGGACTGCGGGCCGTCGCCCTGCTCGACCGGGAGACCGGGGCGCCTGACTGGTGGAACGTGGGAATCGCCGCGACCGCCCTGCAGGACTGGCCACTGGCCCGCCGCGCCTGGCAGGCGTACGGGCTGCGGGTGCCCGGAGGCGCCTCCCGGCCGAAGCCCGGCAGCGGCCCCGGCGACAACGGCGAGCCGGTGGGCATGGACCTCGGCAGCGCTGCCGTACGGCTCTCGCCCGAGGGTGAGGCCGAGGTCGTGTGGGGGCGGCGGCTCGACCCCGCCCGGATCGAGGTGCTCTCCATCCCGCTGCCCTCGTCCGGGCGCCGCTGGGGTGAGGTCGTCCTGCACGACGGGGTGCCGCACGGGGAGCGGACCACGGCCGCGGGGCACGCGTATCCGGTGTTCGACGAGATCGAGCTGTGGGCGCCGTCTCCCGTGCCGACCTGGGTGGTGCTGCTGGAGGCCGCGACCGAGGCGGACCGGGACGCGCTGGAGCGGCTCGCGGCGGACGCCGGATTCGCGGCGGAGGACTGGTCGTCGTCGGTGCGCCTGCTGTGCCGGCTGTGTTCGGAGTCGCGGATGCCGTCCGACGAGGGTGACGGTGAGCATCTGGACCCGCACGACCACAGTGAGCCGGGGCACCCCGGTCCGCTGGGGCATGTCACGGACGGGCAGTTGTGGGCGCCGGAGCGGGAGTGCGGGGTGGCTGCGCCGGCCTCGCTCGTCCGGGGGTTGCTGGACGGGTGGGTGGCCGACAGTCCGGACTCCCGGGACTGGCGGGATCTGGAAGAGGTCTGTTAGGGCTCGCGGTTCGATTGTCGGCCGCAGGTCCGGTGCAGCTTCCCGCGCAGTTCCCCGCGCCCCTTGCGGGGCGCGATCCCCGTACCCTGTATCAGCAACTTCACTGCTTGTTGTTTTGAGGAAGGCGTACGTCTGTCATGGCCCAGCAGGACACCGATCAGCAGCGCGTGGGCGTGCTCCCCGTCGATGACGAGGGGTTCGTCGTCGACACGGAGGACTGCGAGGAGCGCGAGCAGGCGTACCGCGAGCGCGGCACCTCGCTGCCCATCACCGTGGTCGGGAACCCGGTGCTGCACAAGGAGTGCAAGGACGTCACGGAGTTCGGTGACGAGCTGGCGAAGCTGGTGGACGACATGTTCGCCAGCCAGCGCACGGCGGAGGGCGTGGGCCTGGCCGCCAACCAGGTCGGTGTCGACCTGAAGGTGTTCGTGTACGACTGCCCGGACGACGAGGGCAAGCGGCACACCGGTGTGATCTGCAACCCCAAGCTGGTCGAACTGCCCGCCGAGGCGCGCCGGTTGGACGACAGCAACGAGGGCTGCCTGTCGGTGCCGACGGCGTACATGCCGCTCGCTCGCCCCGACTACGCCGAGGTCACCGGGCAGGACGAGAAGGGCAACCCGATCAAGGTGCGCGGCACCGGCTACTTCGCGCGCTGCCTGCAGCACGAGACCGACCACCTGTACGGCTACCTCTACATCGACCGCCTCTCCAAGCGTGACCGCAAGGACGCGCTGCGGCAGATGGCCGAGAACGAGCCCCGCTACCCCGTGGTCGCCAACGACTGAGCCGTCCGCCGCACCCGCCCCGGGCCCGCCGGGCCCCGCACTCAGGCCGCCTCCGGCCCCCGGAAGGTCCGGCGGTAGGTCTGCGGAGTCGTACCCAGCGACCGCACGAACTGATGACGCAGGGCGGCGGCGGTGCCGAAGCCGGTGCGCCAGGCGATCGCGTCCACCGTCTCGTCCGTCCCCTCCAGCAACCGCTGGGCCAGCAGCACCCGTTGGCGCAGGATCCAGCGGTACGGCGTGGTCCCGGTCTCCTGCTGGAAGCGGCGGGCGAACGTGCGCGGGGACATGTGCGCGCGGGCGGCGAGCTGTTCGACGGTGACCTCCTCGTCGAGGTGCTGCTCCATCCAGACGAGCACCTCACCGACCGTGTCGCACTGGGAGCGGGGCAGCGGCCGCTCGATGTACTGCGCCTGGCCGCCGTCGCGGTGCGGCGGCACCACCATCCGCCGGGCGATCTTGTTGGCCACCTCCGGGCCCTGCTCCTTGCGGACGATGTGCAGACAGGCGTCGATGCCGGCCGCCGTGCCCGCAGAGGTGATCACCGGGTCCGCGTCCACGTACAGCACGTCCGGCTCGACCACCGCCCGCGGATACTGCCGGGCCAGCTCCTGCGCGTGCTTCCAGTGCACCGCGCAGGGCCGCCCGTCCAGCAGCCCGGCCGCGCCGAGCACGAACACCCCCGAACACACGCTCAGCACCCGGGCGCCCCGGTCGGCGGCCCGCCGCAGCGCGTCCAGCAGCTCCGGCGGGTAGCTCCGGTGCACATAGCTGTCGCCGGCCGGTACGACGACCAGGTCGGCCTCTTCGAGCCGGTCCAGCCCGTACGGCGTGGACACCGTGAACCCGGCCGGGGTCCGCAGGGTCGGTCCCTCCGCCGATGCGACCGCGAAGTCGTACACGGGCAGGCCGTCGTCGCTGCGGTCGAGGCCGAAGACCTCGCAGACGACACCCAGTTCGAAGGGATGCACGCCCTCCATGAGGACGGTGGCCACGTTATTCAGCATGCTGCCAGTGTGCCTGGCAAGTGGCAGTAATTCGAGGGGGTGCGGCAGTCCTGCCACTGTTTGTCAGGAGTGTTCGGCGCCAAAGTGGTGTCCATGGAAACGACACAGCTGCAAGGACTCATCGGAACACTGGCCGTCCTCGGACTGCTCGCCCTGGTCGCACTGCCCGCGATCGTCGGCATCGTGCACGAGTGGCGCGTCGACCGTCAGCTCCGGCAGGCGCAGGAACGGCGGGCGTCGCACCACATCGCCCGCGCCGCCTGATCGCGGCCCCGGGTGCCGCTGATACGTCCCCGGCGCGACGACGACCACGAGGGTCGTGCCGGCCGGGGACGCGGCCCGCTCACGGCCGCGGCGGCCTAGAAATCCTCGTCCAGGTCGACGGTGCCCTCCACCGCGACCTGGTACGCCGACGGACGGCGCTCGAAGAAGTTGGTCAGCTCCTGGACACCCTGCAGCTCCATGAAGGAGAACGGGTTCTCCGAGCCGTAGACCGGTGCGAAGCCGAGGCGGGTGAGCCGCTGGTCGGCGACACACTCCAGGTACTGCCGCATCGACTCGGTGTTCATGCCCGGCAGGCCGTCACCGCACAGATCACGCCCGAACTGCAGCTCGGCCTCGACGGCCTCCTTCAGCATGTCGGTGACCTGCTGCCGGAGCAGTTCGTCGAAGAGTTCCGGCTCCTCCTTGCGGACGGTGTCCACCACCTCGAAGGCGAAGGACATGTGCATGGTCTCGTCGCGGAACACCCAGTTGGTGCCCGTCGCCAGACCGTGCAGCAGCCCCCGGCTGCGGAACCAGTAGACGTACGCGAAGGCGCCGTAGAAGAACAGGCCCTCGATGCACGCGGCGAAGCAGATCAGGTTGAGCAGGAAGCGCCGGCGGTCCGCCTTGGACTCCAGGCGGTCCAGCTTCTCCACCGAGTCCATCCACTTGAAGCAGAACTCCGCCTTCTCACGGATGGACGGGATGTTCTCCACCGCCGCGAAGGCCGCCGCCCGGTCCGCCGGGTCGGGCAGGTAGGTGTCCAGCAGCGTCAGATAGAACTGGACGTGCACGGCCTCCTCGAAGAGCTGGCGGCTCAGGTAGAGCCGCGCCTCGGGGGAGTTGATGTGCTTGTAGAGGGTGAGCACGAGGTTGTTCGCCACGATCGAGTCGCCCGTCGCGAAGAACGCGACCAGCCGGCCGATCATGTGCTGCTCGCCCTCGGACAGCTTCGCGAGGTCGGCGACGTCCGAGTGGAGGTCGACCTCCTCGACGGTCCAGGTGTTCTTGATCGCGTCCCGGTAGCGCTCGTAGAAGTCCGGGTAGCGCATCGGGCGGAGAGTCAGCTCGAAGCCGGGGTCGAGCAGGTTCTGGTTGCTGGGCATCACTGACAGGCCTCGCAGGACTCGGGGTTCTCGAGCGAGCAGGCGAGGGCCTCGTCCGAGGCGGCCTGCTGCAGGGGGATGGTCTTCTCGGGCTGCGGCTCCTGGGCCCGGTTCTGGCCCTGGGCCGCGCGGGCGATACGGGTCGCCGGGCGCGAGCGCAGGTAGTACGTGGTCTTCAGCCCCGACTTCCAGGCGTACGCGTACATCGAGGAGAGCTTGCCGATGGTGGGCGTCTCCAGGAACAGGTTCAGCGACTGCGACTGGTCCAGGTACGGGGTGCGGGCGGCGGCCATGTCGATCAGGCCGCGCTGCGGGATCTCCCAGGCCGTGCGGTACAACGCCCTGACGTCGGCCGGGATCCACGCGAAGTCCTGCACCGAACCGCCCGACTCGCGCAGCGCCTCCCTGGTGCGGGCGTCCCAGACGCCCAGCTCCTTGAGGTCCTTCACCAGATACGAGTTGACCTGGAGGAACTCACCGGACAGCGTCTCGCGCTTGAACAGGTTGGACACCTGCGGCTCGATGCACTCGTACACACCGGCGATCGAGGCGATGGTGGCCGTCGGCGCGATGGCGAGGAGCAGCGAGTTGCGCATACCCGTCGTCGCGACGCGCTCGCGCAGGGCCGCCCAGCGCTCCGGCCAGGCCGGCTCGACACCGTAGTGGTCGGGGTGCAGCACGCCACGGGCCGTGCGGGTCTTCTCCCAGGCCGGCAGCGGGCCGTTGCGCTCGGCGAGGTCGGTGGACGCCTCGTAGGCGGCGAGCATGATCCGCTCGGCGATCCGCGTGGACAGCGCCTTCGCCTCGGGGGAGTCGAAGGGCAGGCGCAGCTGGAAGAAGACGTCCTGCAGCCCCATCGCGCCGAGGCCGACCGGGCGCCACTTGGCGTTGGAGCGGCCCGCCTGCTCGGTCGGGTAGAAGTTGATGTCGACGACGCGGTCGAGGAAGGTGACGGCGGTCCGGACGGTCTCGTCCAGCCGCTCCCAGTCGATGTCCCCGTTCTTGACGAAGGCGCCGAGGTTGACCGAGCCCAGGTTGCAGACCGCCGTCTCGCCGTCGTCCGTGACCTCCAGGATCTCCGTGCAGAGGTTGGAGGAGTGGACGACGTGGCCCGGCTCGGCCGTCTGGTTGGCCGTGCGGTTGGCCGCGTCCTTGAAGGTCATCCAGCCGTTGCCGGTCTGGGCGAGGGTGCGCATCATGCGGCCGTACAGATCACGGGCGGCGATCGTCTTCCGCGCCAGGCCGTTCGCCTCCGCCGCGCGGTACGCGGCCTCGAACTCCTCGCCCCACAGGTCGACCAGCTCGGGCACGTCGGCCGGGGAGAACAACGACCACTGCTCGTCTGCGTTCACCCGGCGCATGAACTCGTCCGGGATCCAGTGCGCGAGGTTCAGGTTGTGCGTACGACGGGCGTCCTCACCGGTGTTGTCGCGCAGCTCCAGGAACTCCTCGATGTCGGAGTGCCAGGTCTCCAGGTAGACCGCGGCCGCGCCCTTGCGCCGGCCGCCCTGGTTCACGGCGGCGACCGAGGCGTCCAGCGTCTTCAGGAACGGCACGATGCCGTTGGAGTGCCCGTTGGTGCCCCGGATCAGCGAACCGCGCGAGCGGATGCGGGAGTACGACAGGCCGATGCCGCCGGCGTGCTTCGAGAGGCGGGCCACCTGGTGGTAGCGGTCGTAGATGGAGTCCAGCTCGTCCAGCGGGGAGTCGAGGAGGTAGCAGGAGGACATCTGGGGGTGGCGGGTGCCGGAGTTGAAGAGGGTGGGGGAGGAGGGGAGGTAGTCGAGGCTGCTCATCAGGCGGTAGAGCGCGGCGACCTCGTCCACGGCGCGAGCGGTGTCGTCCTCGGCCAGGCCGCTCGCCACCCGCAGCATGAAGTGCTGCGGTGTCTCGACGACCTGGCGGGTGAGGGGGTGCCGGAGCAGATAGCGGCTGTGCAGGGTGCGCAGGCCGAAGTAGCCGAAGCGGTCGTCGCCGGCCGGGTCGACCAGGGCGTCGAGACGCTCGCCGTGCACGCGGGCGAACTCCGCGGTGCGGTCGGCGACGAGACCCTCCCGGTGGCCCACGGCGATGGACTCGGTGAACGTCGTGACGCCCTGTGAGGCGGCCTCGGCGCGGATGCCGATGGCCAGCAGACGGGCGGCCAGCTTCGAGTAGGCGGGGTCCTCGGAGATCAGCCCGGCGGCCGCCTCCGTGGCGAGCTCGCGCAGCTCCACGACCATCTCGGCGGAGGCCGCTCGCGAGGACCGTCCGCGCAGCGCGGCGGCGGCGACCCGGCCGGGGTCGGCGTCGGGGAGGTCGACGGTCAGCTCGGTCAGGGTCCGCAGCAACGCGGAACCGGGACCGTCGGTCTCCGTCGCCGGGTCGGCTGAAGCCAGGTCGGCTGAAACCGGGTCGGCTGGCGCGATGGTCACGTGGGGCTCTCCCTCGCTCGGCAAGGGGCCCGGCGGAGGGCAGGCGGCAGCTCACGAGCGCACGGGGCGTCGCGTCCACCGGCCCATTCCACGAGGCCCGGACGTCAGGCACCCGGACCGGACGGCCGGGCGCGCTGTCGACAGGTGTTCGGACTGAACAGGCGTGCGCAAAAGGGCATGAACGCACGCGAGTACACCGTTGCGGGACAGTTCCGGATTCGCGCCGGATTCCCCTGTGGCGACAGCGAGCATGAGCATACATCTAGTGCCGGGGCGCGGTGTCACCCCCACATGTTGTGTCGCATTCGGCTTCGCAGGGTGTCAGAGCGTCAACTCACAGGTGACCGGTGTGACGTCGGGGACGTCGGGGAGAGGGTTCCGCTCGAGGGCGTCGGATCGGGTCGCCCGGTCGGATCCGGGCCTTTCGTCGCCCGGCCGGATCCGGCCCTGTCGTGGAGGAGGCCAGCCGGTCAGTCCGTGGCCGGCCAACGGGGCAGTGTCGCCACGAAGTCCTTGCTGAAGTCGCGGGTGCCCGGTCCCAGGGCGACGCGGCCGGTGGCGCGCAGCCGGGCGGTCAGGGCGGGGGACTCCGAGTAGTGGACGCGCGGGGCGGTGGTCGGCACGAACACGGTCTGGCCCCGCGTGAGTTCGCTCGCGCATTCGACGATGACGGCACCCTCGGCGGCCGTCACGAATGCCTCGTCCCCGCAGACCCCCACGGCCAGGGGGTCGTGCAGCGGGCAGGTGCCGTCCCCGCCGTGGCGGCTGTAGGCGTCCATGTACGTGCGCATCAGCCGGGCGGCGAGGGCCGTGCCCGGACCCGCGGCCTCCAGGGCGGCCAGGTCGGCGGGGCGGAACAGCCAGCGGTGCGAGGCGTCCAGGTCGACCATGGTGAACGGGATGCCGGAGGAGAGCACGACCTCGGCCGCGTCGGGGTCGGCCCAGATGTTGAACTCGGCGACGGGCGTGATGTTCCCGGGCACCTGGGCGGCGCCGCCCATGAACACGAACCTGCCGACGCGGCGGGCGAAGCCGGGGTCCTCCAGCAGGGCGACGGCGACGTTGGTGAGGGGGCCGGTGGCGCAGACGGTCAGCTCGCCCTCGTACTCCCGGGAGAGGCGGAGCAGGGCCTGTGCGGAGGACTCCGTCGGGTGCGGGGCCGTGGAGTCGGGCAGGGTCTCGTTGCCGAGGCCCGCCCGGCCGTGGAAGGCGGAGGCCTCGCGGTAGGGGAGGCGGGAGAGGGGGCGGCCGGCGCCCCGGTGCACGGGGGTGTCGCCGTCGATACGGAGGGCTCGGGAGAGGGCCCGGGCGTTGGCGTAGGTCGCCTCGGCGGGGAGGTTGCCGCCCACCGAGGTGTAGGCCTTGAGGTCCCAGAGGTCCGTGCCCAGGAGGTACTGCAGGGCTACGGCGTCGTCGATACCGGGGTCGCTGTCCAGGACGATCGGTGCGCGAGCGGTCACCTGGTCAGGGTAGCCGGGTGTTTCTCGCCCCCGCCGCCCCTTCCCGTCCCGTCCTCCAAGGGCTCCGCCCCTTCGACCCCGGGCCGGTGCGTCGGTGGGGTGCGGGTGGCTGGGGGTCTCGCGCAGTTCCCCGCGCCCTGAAAAGCCAGCCCCCCGCGGGCTTGAAGGACCTGGTTCTGCGGGCCTGGAAGGAAAGGCTGCTGCGGGTGGCTCCCCGGCCCCGGATGCGGCGGCGGGGGTGCTGCGGACCCCCGCCGCTCTGAGAACCGTGGTCGTCAGTGGCCGGCTCCCGCTGTCGCCGGGGGGAGTTCCACCTGGACGCCCGCGTCGCCGGCGTCCGCCGTGTAGTCCTCCGGGCTGGTCTCGTCGATGCCGTCGGGGGCGTTGAAGGCCCGCAGGGCGAAGGTGAGGACCACCGTGACCACCACGTTGAGGACGAAGGCGGTGAGGCCGATGTAGCCGATCTCGCCGATGCCGGGGATCTCCGCGGAGGAGCCGCCGAAGTGCTTCTGCGTGGGGGAGGCCACGCCGTACGCGGCGACCGTCCCGTACAGCATGCCGACGGCCCAGCCCGCGAGGAGGGCCCAGCGGTGGCACCAGCGGGTGAACAGGCCGCCGACGAGCGCCGGGAAGGTCTGGAGGATCCAGATGCCGCCCAGCAGCTGGAAGTTGATGGCCACCGTCTTGTCCATGGTGAGGACGAAGGCCAGGGCACCCACCTTCACCAGCAGGGACACCAGCTTGGAGACCTTGGTCTCCTGTGCGGGAGTGGCGTCCGGCTTGATGAAGTCCTTGTAGATGTTGCGGGTGAAGAGGTTCGCGGCCGCGATGGACATGATCGCCGCGGGGACCAGCGCGCCGATGCCGATGGCGGCGAAGGCCACGCCCGCGAACCAGTCGGGGAACATCGTCTCGAACAGCTGCGGGATCGCCAGTTGGCCGTTCTGCACCTGGACGCCGGCCGCGATCGCCATGAAGCCCAGCAGGGCGAGCAGGCCCAGCATCAGCGAGTACAGCGGCAGGATCGTCGTGTTGCGGCGGATGACCTCGCGGCTCCTGGACGACAGCGTCGCCGTGATCGAGTGCGGGTACATGAACAGCGCCAGCGCCGAGCCGAGGGCCAGCGTCGCGTACGTCCACTGGTTGGCGTCACCGGGGACGAGGGCCCCGCGCGGCTTGTCCGTCGCCGGGTTGGTCTGGCTGTACGCCTCGCCCGCCTTGGCGAAGATGTCGTCGAAGCCGCCCAGCTTGATCGGGATGTAGATGATCGCCACCGCGATGACGATATAGATCAGCGTGTCCTTCACGAACGCGATCAGCGCGGGCGCCCGGAGGCCGGAGGAGTAGGTGTAGGCGGCCAGGACGCCGAACGCGATCAGCAGCGGCAGGTCCTTGATGAACCAGTTCGTGTTCTCGCCGCCGCCCACGCCCATCACGTCCAGTACGGCCTGGATGCCGACCAGTTGCAGGGCGATGTACGGCATCGTCGCCAGGATGCCGGTGAGGGCGACCGCCAGCGACAGTCCCTTGGAGCCGAACCGGCCGCGCACGAAGTCCGAGGTCGTCACATAGCCGTGCTTGTGCGAGACCGACCACAGGCGCGGCAGGAACGTGAAGATCAGCGGGTAGACCAGGATCGTGTACGGCACGGCGAAGAACCCGGCCGCGCCCGCCGCGTAGATCGCCGCGGGGACGGCGACGAAGGTGTACGCCGTGTAGAGGTCGCCGCCCAGCAGGAACCAGGTGACCCAGGTGCCGAACGAGCGGCCGCCGAGGCCCCACTCGTCGAGGCTGTGCTCGTTCTCGGCCTTGCGCCAGCGCGCGGCCAGGAAGCCCATGACCGTGACGGCCAGGAAGAAGAAGATGAAGACGGCGAGTGCCACGCCGTTCACGCCGTCCTTCACTTCGCGACACCCCCGCCCCGCGACTCGGACCTGCGGGCCCGCTGGTCACGCTGCCACAGGACGTACGCGGTGGCGGTGAGCGCGGTGGAGAGGAGCACCCAGGCCATCTGGTACCAGTAGAAGAACGGGATACCGATGAACGTCGGGTCCGTCTTCGCGTACGAGCCGACCCAGAGCATCGCCACGAACGGGGCGAGCAGGCACAGGGCGATGACGACTCTGACAGGTGTCACCACCGGTGGTCCCACTTCAGACGCTTCTGACATGTCCCGGTTCCGTCCCCTCACTGGTACGCCATGGATCGCCGCTGATCACGTGCTCGACGCGCAGGAAATCTAAGGGACGGGTTCCGTCGCTTGGAACCCCCTGTCCGGATATCGGATGCGGAGGTTGTGTGTTCAGCGGCCGCCCAACTCCTGACAGGGGTCCGCTTCCTGGCGATCCGTCCGGGGACGCCCGTACTCCCGCGGCGCACGACAGCGCCGGGCCGGGGCCGTGCCCGCGCATACGCACAGCGGGGCCTCCCGTGTCGGTGCGGCGACGCAAGGACCGTAGAACAGGAGCGGCGGTCGCGCCACACCGCGTGCCCCGCCTGTGACGCCCGGCGCCGGGGCCCCGGGCGGCCGCTGTCGCGGGCGCCGCGCGCGGATCAGTCCTGCGGGCGCTTGAGCCGTGCCACGAACTTGTACCGGTCGCCCCGGTACACCGACCGCACCCACTCCACCGGCTGCCCCTCCTGGTCCAGCGAGTGCCGGGACAGCATCAGCATCGGCAGGCCCACGTCCGTGCCCAGCAGGCCGGCCTCGCGCGGGGTGGCCAGCGAGGTCTCGATGGTCTCCTCGGCCTCGGCGAGCCGGACGTCGTACACCTCGGCCAGCGCGGTGTAGAGGGAGGTGTACTTGACCAGGGACCTGCGCAGGGCCGGAAAGCGCTTGGCGCTCAGATGGGTCGTCTCGATCGCCATCGGCTCGCCGTTGGCCATCCGCAGGCGCTCGATGCGCAGGACCCGGCCGCCGGCGGTGATGTCGAGCTGTCCCGCGAGCGTGTCGTCGGCGGTGATGTAGCCGATGTCGAGCAGCTGGGAGGTGGGTTCGAGCCCCTGGGCGCGCATGTCCTCGGTGTACGAGGTGAGTTGCAGCGCCTGGGAGACCTTGGGCTTGGCCACGAACGTGCCCTTGCCCTGGATGCGCTCCAGCCGCCCCTCGACCACCAGTTCCTGGAGCGCCTGCCGCACGGTGGTGCGCGAGGTGTCGAACTCGGCGGCGAGGGTGCGCTCCGGCGGTACCGGCGTGCCGGGCGGAAGCGTCTCGGTCATGTCGAGCAGGTGCTTCTTCAGGCGGTAGTACTTGGGCACGCGCGCGGTACGGACGGTCGCGCCGTTCTCGTTCTCCGCACTGCTGACGTCGGTGCTCATGCTCCGCCTTCCCGGCTCCTCGTGGCGTGATCCCTCTGTATACCCCTGCGGGCTCCGCTGGTCTAGTCCACGAAGGGGTCCGTGCTGGTCCCCTCCGTGGCGGTGCAGTGGTCTACCCGAAGAGTGTGACCCAAGCAGCCCTGTTTTCGCTGGCTCATTACATAAAGGTTCCTGCATATGTAGGTCGCATAACGGCTGGTGAGAGGGGGTTCGAGCACTCTTGACACGGCGAATGGTCTGAGCCAAGCTCCGCCTACTGGTCTACACCATTGGTCCAGGTCCTGGCCCCAGGGGCGGTACGTCCTGTCACCGAGGGGAGCAGGGGGGTTTGTGGCATCCCCGAGCAATGGCATCCCTGAGGAGGGTGGCGTGAAGAGGAAGCTGACGACCGCGATCTGTGTCGCGGGCATGATGGTCTCCATCGCGGCGTGCGGGGGCGGCGAGGACAAGAGTTCGGACACGGGGGCGGACACCAAGGAGCTGACGGTCTGGCTCACGGTCGACGCGCAGAACAACTGGCCCGAGCTGGTCAAGGCCGCCGACGCGGCGATCGAGAAGAAGCACCCCGGCATCACCATCACCCACGAGTACTACGGCTGGCCCGACAAGAACGCCAAGCTCGACGCCGTCCTCGCCACCGACAAGGCCCCCGACGTGGTCGAGATGGGCAACACGGAGATGCTCGCCTACATGGTCAAGGGTGCCTTCGCCCCCCTCGACGCGGCGAAGTTCGACAACTCGGGCGCCTGGCTGGACGGCCTCAAGGCCTCCGTCACCTACGAGGGCAAGACCTACGGCGTGCCGTACTACGCCGGTGGCCGCGTCGCCAACTGGCGCAAGGGCGTCTTCGCCGCCGCGGGCGTGAAGTCCCCGCCGAAGACGTACGCCGAACTCACCGCCGCCCTCGACAAGGTGCAGAAGAAGCAGGGCGACAAGTTCAGCGCCTGGTACCAGCCCACCCGTGACTGGTACGCGGCCATGTCCTTCGTCTACGACGCCGGCGGCTCGATAGCCGTGGAGTCCGGCGGCACGTGGAAGGCCAGCCTCTCCTCGCCCGAGTCCGTCAAGGGGCTCACCGAGTTCAAGAACGTCGTCGACTCGTACATGCACGGCGACAAGACCAAGGACGAGTCCGACCGGTACATCGTCTACGGCCAGGGCAAGTCCGGCATGATCTTCGCCCCCGCCTGGGAGGGCGCGACCGCCGCGGCCAAGGAGAACGACAAGACCGGCAAGCTCGCGGGCAACGTCGAGAACTTCGTGATGCCCGGCCCGTCCGGCAAGAACCTCCCCGTCTTCCTCGGCGGCAGTGACCTCGCCGTCCCGGTGAAGTCCGACGCGCAGACGGTCGCCGCCGAGTGGATCAACGCCTTCACCGGCCCCTCCGGCCAGAAGGGCCTGATGGAGAAGGGCAACCTGCCCAACAACAAGACCGACCTCGCCACCCTGAAGGACGACCCGGCGACGGCGGTCCCGGCCACCGCGGCCGAGTCCAACTGGTTCGTCCCGATGGCTCCCGGCTGGGGCCAGGTCGAGAAGGCCCAGATCCTGCAGACGATGCTGCAGTCCATCGGCACCGGCAAGAAGTCGGTCGAGGAGGCCGCGAAGGCGGCGGACGCCGAGATCGACAAGGTCATCAACAACGAGTGACGGTGACCCGCCGTTCGGGTCCGGCCGCGACGGCCGGGCCCGACGGGGGTGCCGCATCGGATCCACCGATGGGCGCCCCGGGTCCGGCCGGTGAGTGCCCCAGGGCCTGCCGGTGGGCGATTGACGAAAGTGCCGCGATGAGGTGTCGGGTTCGGTACCGGTGCGTCGTGGCTGGTCGCGCAGTTACCCGCGCCCCCTCCGGGGCGTTCGCTGCCGGCCCCTCCTTCATCTGCTTAGGAGTGCGCGATGAGTGCCGCAGACACGACAGCCCCCGCGAAGGTGCCGCCCGCGCGGCCGGGGCCACCGCCACCGCCGGCGGCACCGGAACGGCCGACCCGGAAACGGACCTCGGGCGCAGCCGCCGTCCCCTGGGCCCTCCTCGCCCCCTGTCTGCTGATCCTCGCCGTCGTCCTCGGCTACCCGCTCGTCCGTCTCGTCACCCTGTCCTTCCAGGAGTTCGGCCAGTCCCAGCTCTGGGGCTTCAAGCCGGCGGAGTCGGTCGGCCTCGACAACTTCGCCGAGGTGCTGGGCGACGGCGAGTTCTGGACGGTCGTCGTCCGGACCATCCTCTTCGCCACCGCCTGCGTCGTCTTCACGATGGTCATCGGCATGGCGGTCGCCCTGCTGCTCCAGCGGGTCTCCGGCTGGGTGAGGACGCTCGTCAACATCGCGCTCGTGGCGAGCTGGGGCATGCCGATCATCGTCGCCACCACCGTCTTCAAGTGGCTGTTCGACTCGGACTACGGCATCCTCAACGCGCTGCTCAGCAAGCTCCCCGGCGTCGACATGATCGGCCACAACTGGTTCGCCAGCGGCCCCGAGGGCCTGGCCGTCATCACGCTCCTCGTGGTGTGGGGCGCGGTGCCGTTCGTCGTCATCACCCTCAGCGCCGGACTCACCCAGGTCCCCAAGGAACTGGAGGAGGCCGCCCGCCTCGACGGTGCCGGCGCGTGGGGCGTGTTCCGCTACGTCACGCTCCCCATCCTCAAGCCGATCATCGTGATGCTCACGACCCTCTCCGTCATCTGGGACATGGGCGTCTTCCCCCAGGTCTTCGTCATGCGCAACGGCCATCCGGAAGCCGAGTTCCAGCTGCTCACCACCTACTCGTACGACAAGGCGTTCGTGGTCAACGACTACGCGCAGGGCTCGGCGATCGCCCTGCTGACCGTGCTGCTGCTGCTCGGCGTGATCGGTGTGTACATGCGTCAGATGCTGAAGATCGGAGAGGTCGAATGAGTACTGCCACTGTCTCCGGTCCCCGGAGGTCCAAGCTCGGCTGGAACCTCCTCGGCCTGTTCGTCTTCGTCACCGCGGGCTTCCCCGTCTACTGGATGCTCAACACGGCGTTCAAGCCCGCCAAGGACGCGATCGACCCCGACCCCGGTCTGCTGCCGACGTCGGTCACCTTCGCCAACTTCGGCCGGGCGCTGGACATCGCGGACTTCTGGGGTCCGGTCGGCCGCAGCCTCGTCGTCTCCCTCACGGTCGTCGTGATCGGCATCGTCGTCGGCATGCTGGCCGCCCTCGCCATCTCACGTTTCGCCTTCCGCGGCCGGAAAGTGGTCATCGTCGGCATCCTGGCCGTGCAGATGGTCCCGCTCGTCGCGATGATCATCCCGGTCTTCCTGCTCCTCAACGACCTCGGCCAGTACGACCGCCTCAGCGGCCTGGTCCTGACCTACCTGACCTTCATCCTCCCGTTCACCGTCTGGACCCTGCGCGGCTTCATCGTCAACATCCCGCGCGAACTGGAGGAGGCGGCCATGGTCGACGGCTGTTCCCGCACCACCGCCTTCCTCCGCGTGGTGTTCCCGCTGCTCGCGCCGGGCATGGTGGCGACCTCGGTCTACGGCTTCATCCAGGCGTGGAACGAGTACCTCTACGCCCTGATGCTGATGAGCCAGCAGAACCAGACCGCGACCGTCTGGCTCGGCAACTTCACCACCAAGCACGGCACCGAATACGCCCCGATGATGGCCGGCTCCACCCTGATGGCCGTGCCGATCGTGGTCCTCTTCCTCCTCGTCCAGCGCAAGATGGCCGCGGGCCTCACCGCGGGCGCCGTGAAGGGATAACCCACCCTGATGTCACCGACGACATTCGCCACCGGCTCGCCCGGCTCGCACTCCGGACAGGACGGCCTCGCGCGGGACGCGCTGACGGTTCTGCAGCCCGGCTTCACGGGCACCACCGCTCCCGACTGGCTGCTGCGGCGCCTCGGCGAGGGTCTCGCCTCCGTCGGCCTCTTCGGCCGCAACATCGCCTCGCCCGGACAGCTGGCCGCGCTCACCGCTCAGTTGCGTGCCGAGCGCGCGGACGTCCTGGTCGCGATCGACGAGGAGGGCGGTGACGTCACCCGCCTGGAGGTGCGCACCGGCTCCTCCTTCCCGGGCAACCACGCCCTGGGCGCGGTCGACGACGTGGCCCTGACCCGGGACGTCGCCTTCGCCCTGGGGCGCCGACTGGCCGAGTGCGGCGTCAACCTCAACTGGGCCCCCTCGGCCGACGTGAACGCCAACCCGTCCAACCCGGTCATCGGGGTCCGCTCCTTCGGCGCCGACCCCGACCTGGTCGCCCGCCACACGGCCGCCTACGTCACCGGGCTCCAGGACGCGGGCGTCGCCGCCTGCACCAAGCACTTCCCCGGCCACGGCGACACCGCCGTCGACTCCCACCACTTCCTGCCCCGCATCGACGCGGACCGCGCGCTCCTCGACTCCCGGGACCTGGCCCCCTTCCGTGCCGCCATCGTCGCCGGTTCGCGCGCGGTGATGAGCGCCCACATCCTGGTCCCGGCGCTGGACCCCGACCTCCCGGCGACGCTCTCCCGCGGCATCCTCACCGACCTCCTGCGCGGCGACCTCGGCTACGACGGCCTCATCGTCACCGACGGCATGGAGATGCGGGCCATCGCGGCCACCCACGGCATCGAACGCGGCAGCGTCCTCGCCCTGGCCGCGGGCGCCGACGCCATCTGCGTCGGCGGTGGCCTCGCCGACGAGGAGACCGTTCTCCGCCTGCGCGACGCCCTCGTCACGGCCGTCCGCGACGGCGACCTCGCGGAGGACCGTCTGGCGGACGCGGCGCGGCGGGTCCGGGCACTGGCGACCTGGACCCGGTCGGCGGCCGGGGGAGCGGACGGCGGCGGCATCCAGCGCGAGGCCCCCGGCGGGACCGAGGGCGCCGACGCGGGCATCGGTCTCGTGGCCGCTCGCCGCGCCCTGACGATCACCCGCGCGCAGTCCTACGAGCCACCCACCCAGCCCCTCTACGTCGCGGCCTTCGCCCCGGTGGCGAACATCGCCGTGGGCGACGAGACCCCCTGGGGTGTCGGCGCGGAACTGGCCCGCCTCCTCCCCGGCACCGAGACGGGCACCTTCGCCGGCGACAGCGCCGGCGCCTCGGCCCTGTCGGTCGCGGGCACCCGCCGTGTGGTCGCCGTCGTGCGCGACGAACACCGCCACCCGTGGATGACCGCGGCACTCGACCTGCTCCTTGGCACCCGCCCGGACACGATCGTCGTGGAGATGGGCATCCCCCAGGCCCCGCCCCGAGGCGCCCTCCACATCGCGACCCACGGCGCGGCGAGGGTCTGCGGAAGGGCGGCGGCGGAGGTCATCGCGGGCGTCCGCTGACGGCCGACGTCCGCCCTGGGCGGGAGCGCGCCGGAGGCCGCCGCCCGCTGGGGGCCGGAGCGCGCCCAAGCGCGGGGACGGTGAGGTGCGGGCGCCCGGCCACGGGCCCCGCGCAGCCGCCGGTACGGCATCGGCCCGCCCCCGCACCCCGGGCGGTCTCCCCTCGCCCGGCGCCCCGAAAGAAGCTCCCCACACGCAAAGGCGCCACGGCCCCCGATCACCGGCCGTGGCGCCCACCCGTACCCTCGTCGCCCTAGGGCCCTTCTGACGGATCTCCGCGGCGTCGCGACGCCCGGCACGCCCTCTCCCCGCACCGGGCGAAAGCCCACGTACGTCCAGTACGAGGTCTTCCGTCCGGCACGCCGAGAGCACGCACCGAACGCCGCTCCTTCTCCCACGGAGATCCGTCAGAAGGGCCCTAGATCCCCTGCCAGTCGGGCTTGTTGCCGAACGTGTACCGGAAGTAGTCCGCCAGCTTCAGCTTCGACGCGGCGCCCTCGTCCACCACGACGGTCGCGTGGCGATGGAGCTGCAGCGCCGAGGCCGGGCAGACCGCCGCCACCGGCCCCTCCACGGTCGCCGCGACGGCGTCGGCCTTGCCCTCGCCCGTGGCGAGCAGCACCAGGTGCCGCGCCTCCAGGATCGTGCCGATGCCCTGGGTGATGACATGGTGCGGCACCTGCTCGATGTCGCCGTCGAAGAACCGCGCGTTGTCGATCCGGGTCTGCTCGGTGAGCGTCTTGATCCGCGTCCGGGAGGCGAGCGACGAGCACGGCTCGTTGAACCCGATGTGCCCGTCCGTCCCGATACCGAGCAGTTGAAGATCCACACCCCCGGCCTCGGCCAGCGCCCTGTCGTACGCCTCGCAGGCCCCCACCACGTCCTCGGCGGTCCCGTCGGGCCCCATGAACGCCTCCAGGCCCAGTCCCAGCGGCTCCAGCACCTCCCGTCGCAGCACCGAGCGGTACGACTCGGGGTGCTCGGCCGGCAGCCCGACGTATTCGTCGAGCTGGGCGACCCGCGCGCGTGAGGCGTCCACGGCACCGGAGCGCACCTTGCGCGTGAGCGCGGTGTAGATGGGCAGCGGAGTCGAACCCGTGGCCACCCCGAGCAGCGCCTCGGGCTTCCGCCGGAGCAGCTGCGCCATCGCCTCGGCTATGAGTTCGCCACCCGCCTTGGCATCCGGAACGATGACAACTTCCACGCTGGGCCTGCCGATCTGGAAAGAAGGACTCAGGAACTCCCGGCCCGGAGCGGGGTCGGGCACCTCTCATGTGGTGTAGACCAATCTAGCAGGGGCGGCCCCCGCTCCCACAGGGGCGAGCGGGGAGGCGCGGGTCACCCCGGCCCTCCCGGGTTCCCGCCCGCCGCCGGGCCGAAGCGGGCTACTCTGCGTGTGGCGCGTCGGCGGACGGGCGGACAAGGGAACAACAACAAACATCCGCCAACGCATGGACACACGCAGTGGTCTAGTCAACAATGCGTGGTAGGGCGTGTGATCGATCAGCGGCCCCCGGCCGTCGGCGATCGCACACGAACGAAGAACAAGCCTCCGTCTTCCCCGCACAGGAAGGCGGACCGAGGACCCGGCGCTCTCTGCCCTGACTGCTCCGGATCCTCGCCTTCGGCCGACCGGGACCGCACACCCCACGGCCGATGTTGCTCCGGGCTGCGGTGCCGGGAGGGTTGAGGGTCCCTCTCAGGCGCCGCGGCCCGCGGGTGTTTCCGGGCGCGGTGACAGCCGGTTCCGGAGCGCGTACCGGCCACACCCACCACTGTTTCCGGTCATGTTCGCCGCCCCAGGTACGCTCGCACACGTGCCCTCCATGAACGAACTCGTCCGCCAGCACACCGCTCTCAGCGACTCCGACCTGGAGTGGTTGCATCTGCTGGTGTCGGAGTGGCAGCTGCTGTCCGACCTCTCCTTCGCCGACCTGGTCCTCTGGGTGCCCACGCGCGACGGCACCCGCTATGTCTCCGTGGCCCAGATGCGCCCCAACACCGGCCCCACCTCCTACCAGGACGACATGGTCGGCCACCTGGTCCCCCGGGGCCGCCGCCCCCTGCTGGACGCCGCCCACGACGAGGGCCGCATCGTCCGCGAGGGCGACCCCGAGTGGCGCGAGGAGGTGCCCGTACGGGTCGAGTCGATCCCCGTGCGCAGGGAGGGGCGGGTGCTCGGCGTCATCGCGCGCAACACCAACCTACTGACCGTGCGGACCCCCAGCCGGCTGGAGCTGACCTATCTCCAGAGCGCCTCCGACCTGGCCCAGATGATCGCCGCGGGCGCGTTCCCGTTCCCCGACCAGCAGGTCGACATGGACGCCTCACCGCGCGTCGGCGACGGCCTGATCAGGCTCGATGCCGACGGCATCGTCCAGTACGCCTCGCCCAACGCCCTCTCCGCGTACCACCGCCTGGGCCTCGCCGCCGACCTCGTCGGCTGCCATCTCGGGCGCACCACGGCCGAACTGGCCCCCTCCCGGGGCCCGGTGGACGAGGCGCTGGCCAAGGTGGCGAGCGGGTGGGCGCCGCGCGAGTTCGAGATCGAGTCCAGTGACGGTGTGATCCAGTTCCGGGCGATCCCGCTCAAGCCCAAAGGCCCGCGCATCGGTTCGCTGGTGCTGCTGCGGGACGTGACGGAACTGCGGCGGCGCGAGCGCGAGTTGATCACCAAGGACGCGACCATCCGGGAGATCCACCACCGGGTGAAGAACAATCTCCAGACGGTGGCCGCTCTGCTGCGCCTCCAGGCCCGGCGCATCGAGTCGGAGCGGGGCCGCGAGGCCCTCGAAGAGGCGGTGCGACGGGTCGGATCGATCGCGATCGTGCATGAGACGCTGTCCCAGAACCTGGACGAGCGGGTGGAGTTCGACGAGATCGCCGACCGGGTGCTCGCCATGGTCGCCGAGATCTCTCCGGGCAAGGTCGTCGGCCGGCGCACCGGACGCTTCGGCATCCTGGACGCGGAGGTGGCGACCCCGCTCTCGATGGTCCTCACCGAGATCCTGCAGAACGCCCTCGAACACGGTTTCCGTGAGGGCGACACCGGCACCGTCGAGGTCTCGGCCGTGCGCGGCGGCACCAGCAAGGAGACCCGTCTCCTCGTCACCGTTCAGGACGACGGCGTCGGTCTCCCCGAGGGCTTCGACCCGCACCGCTCGGGCAACCTGGGCCTGCAGATCGTACGGACGCTGGTCGAGGGCGAGTTGGGCGGCACGTTCGACATGGTCCCCGCCCCGGAACAGGGCACCCAGGTGATCCTCGACATCCCGGTGCGGGCCCAGAAGTAGCCGGCGTACGGCGGCCGTCGCGGTTCGGGTACCACGGACGTCGTACCGGAAACAGCACCGAGCCCCGGACCATCGTGTGGTCCGGGGCTCGGGCTCGTGGCTGGTTAAGCGCACCGGGGGCACTGCGCGCTGCGGCTCGGGGGCGGGAGAAGCGCACTCGCTGTGCGCGCCGCCAAGCTCAGGCTATTTGCTGGGTGGGATGTCAGGCGGATGCCTGACGGGCCCGGTTGCGGGCGGCGCGGCGCTTCATGGCGCGGCGCTCGTCCTCGCTGAGACCACCCCAGACGCCGGAGTCCTGGCCGGACTCAAGCGCCCACTGCAGACACTGCTCGATAACCGGGCAGCGACGGCAGACAGCCTTGGCTTCCTCGATCTGCAGCAGCGCAGGACCGGTGTTGCCGATGGGGAAGAAGAGCTCGGGGTCTTCCTCGCGGCAAACGGCGTTGTGACGCCAGTCCATGGCTGCTACCTCTCCTTGGTATTACTTGCACGTTGCTTGTGAATGTGAACGCTTTCACGAATCCCTCAACAAGTGAAGGGCCGATCACCAGACGGACTGGTGTGGTCCTGTGGATTGAGGAGGGGTTCTGGCGCTTGCTTGAGCCGGTGTTGCGGGCTGTCCCGAGCGCCACGTAGAGACTCGCAAACCTCAGCGGCGGATACAACCCCTTCCGGAAAGTTTTTTTTGATTCCTCGGTGTCGACTGTGTCACAGCCGTACTTCCATGGGGTGGACCCTGGCCTAAACGTTCGAGTGGAAGGACTTTTGCCCGTTCCGCTCACACAATCACACGCAGTGCACGGCGTACGCCTGTGAACGTCACGCTCGTTCGCAGTCCGAGGTGGTCGCCGTCCATCTGGAGGGGGAGGGGGGCCTTCGAATGCAAGGTGAAGTCGGTCAGATCGTGCAGGGTGGTGGCGTGCTTGCCACGGGGTCCGCGCTCGGGGGACGAAGTGAGCAACTGTGTGCCATATCGGGCGAGCGCGGGCGTCGACATGCGGCTCAGACCGAGCACGTCGAGGCCTTTATCGAACGAGGCCTTAGGCGACGCGTACACCGGGCGATTACCCAGAAACGTCCACGGGGACGTGTTGCAGACTATGGACAGCACAAGATCGGAAATCGGTTCCTGGCCCGCCCGCTCCACGGAGATCGTGCCGAGTCTGCGATGCGGCTCTTCCAGGAACTGCCGAAATGCCTGACGCAGGTAAAGGGCGTGTGTGGATTTCCGTCCGCGTTCCCGTTGTTGCTCGACCCGGCCGATCACGCCCGCGTCGAATCCGAAGCCGGCGCAGAAGGTGAACCAGCGGGACGGCACCGCCTCGTCCTCCGTGCCCGGGGTGCCCGAGGCCTGGCCCAGGCCGACCGTGCGCTCCCGGCTCTCGCGCAGGGCGTCGAGCAGGACGCCGGTCGCCTCCACGGCGTCGTTGGGCAGCCCCAGCGCCCGGGCGAAGACGTTGGTGGAGCCGCCGGGGACCACGGCGAGACGGGGGAGGCGGTCGGGATCGGGGCCGTGGTGGAGCAGTCCGTTGACGACCTCGTTGACCGTGCCGTCACCGCCGAGCGCCACGACCAGTTCGATGTCGCCCTTGCCCTCCGCGGCCTGCCGGGCGAGGTCCCGTGCGTGGCCCCGGTACTCGGTGGTGACCGCCTCCAGCTTCATCTCGCTGGCGAGGGCGTGGATCAGGACATCGCGCGTACGTGCGCTTGTGGTGGTTGCCGCCGGATTGACCACGAGAAGTGCACGCATGGGTTGCAGCGTACCTACTGGGTGGTACCCGGCCCATACCGAGGTGCGGATCAAGGGGGAGATCCGGTAGTGACGATGAGCACGTGGGGGCGCGTGACGGGGGCAGGGCTACCCTTCACGGGTGAGCCCTGAGCAGACCTCCACACCGGACACCTCCGACGCCGAGCCCCGCCCCGGGCGGCTGACCGCCGCGGCGGCGCTGGCCGTGCTGGAAGGGGTCGCCCTGCTGGCGGGCGGCGGGGCGATGTTCGTCCTGGGCCTCAGCGGCGACTCCGACGACCTGGCCACCGGCGTCACCGGAGGGATCACCCTCGTCGCTCTGGCCCTGCTGCCGCTGATCGCCGCGCGCGGGCTGCTGCTGCGCCGGAGCTGGAGCCGGGGGCCCGCCGTGATCACCCAGATCATGGCGCTTCCGGTGGCCTACAACCTGCTGCGCGCCGACAGTGTGGCGATCCCGGCCGGCATCGTCCTGGCCGTGGTCGCCGTCGCGGCGCTGGTCCTGCTGATCAATCCCGCTACGACCCAGGCCCTGGGGATCCAGGGGCCGGGCCGGGCGGAGGGGGCGAAGCGGTAACTCCCGACGGGACGCGGAAGCGGCCGGCTACTCCTCCACGAGCAGCTTCTCCCGAAGCTGCGCCAACGTCCTCGCCAGCAGCCGTGAGACGTGCATCTGCGAGATGCCGACCTCCTGGGCGATCTGCGACTGGGTCATGTTGCCGAAGAACCGCAGCAGCAGGATCCGCTTCTCGCGGGGCGGGAGGTCCTCCAGGAGCGGCTTGAGGGACTCCCGGTACTCGACGCCCTCCAGTGCCTCGTCCTCGGCGCCGAGGGTGTCCGCGACGGCCGGGGACTCGTCGTCGGTGTCGGGGACGTCCAGGGACAGCGTGGAGTACGCGTTGGCCGACTCCAGACCCTCCAGGACCTCCTCCTCCGAGATGGCCAGTTTCTCGGCCAGCTCGTGCACCGTCGGCGAGCGCCCGTGCTGCTGGGACAGCTCGGCCGTGGCCGTGGTCAGCGCGAGGCGCAGTTCCTGCAGCCGCCGCGGCACCCGCACCGCCCAGCCCTTGTCACGGAAGTGCCGCTTGATCTCGCCGACGACCGTCGGGGTCGCGTACGTGGAGAACTCCACGCCGCGGTCCGGGTCGAAGCGGTCCACCGACTTGATCAGACCGATGGTGGCGACCTGCGTCAGGTCGTCCAGCGGCTCCCCGCGATTGCGGAAGCGGCGCGCGAGGTGCTCCACGAGCGGCAGATGCATCCGGACGAGCCGGTTGCGCAGCTCCGCGTACTCGACACTGCCGTCCGGCAGGGCGCGCAGCTCGATGAACAGGGCTCGCGCCCCGCTGCGGTCCGTCGGGTCGTGCTGGGTACTGCGCACGGTCTGCGCGTTCCGCGCGGCCGCCTCGTCGTGTCGCTCGTGCTCGCTCATAGTCCCGCCCGCCGTCACCGTTCCCCCAGCTCCCGACCGTGATCGAGCGGGGGAGGCCCCAGTCCGCCCTCGCGAGGACGTGGTGATCCGCTGGGCACCCTGCGGATCCCGCTGCCCGTCGGAGGGCGCCTCGCGCTCCTCGCCGTCGGCCGGTCCCGTCCACCGAGACGCGCCGGCCGCCACCGAGGACTCGTCCTCCGGATGCGGTCTGGCCTGCTCGGGGATGCCGTCGACGCCGTCCGCCAGATGCGTCGGCCCGCTTCGGCCGCCGTCGTCCTCCGCGGGAAGTTCCCGTGTGCCGCGTTCTTCGTCCCGCACCGGCCCGTCCCCGTTCCTCACGCCGGCCCGGGTCCCGCGCCGCGCTGTTTGTAGAGGCTGATCGAAACGGTTTTGTCGTCGGCCACCGCGGAGGAGACCTTGCCCGCCAGGGCCGACAGAACGGTCCAGGCGAAGGTGTCGCGCGCGGGGGCGTGGCCGTCCGTGGTGGGGGCCGAGACCGTGACCTCCAGTGAATCGTCGACCAGACGGAAGACACAGCTGAGCACCGAGCCGGGCACGGCCTGCTGAAGCAGGATCGCGCAGGCCTCGTCGACCGCGATGCGCAAATCCTCGATCTCGTCGAGGGTGAAGTCCAAACGGGCCGCGAGGCCGGCCGTCGCCGTACGCAGCACCGACAGGTAGGCACCCGCGGCCGGCAGCCGGACTTCCACGAAGTCCTGGATCCCGGGCTCGCCTGCGATCTGGGACACCCTCACCTCCAAGGTGGTACAAGCTTTTACGGGGGCCGAGGGTCGCCCCCCGGGGGTAACGCGCTACGTGGTTCAGCGGTGACGCTATCGCGCTACCGAGCGCCGTGTCCTCGGGGTCCTGGGGACCCCACCCCATGCTGTCACTCATAGTAAGCCTATGAATACGCTCGGTG
The DNA here is from genome assembly GCF_042802995.1 of Streptomyces sp. NPDC057438. Lineage (NCBI taxonomy): Bacteria > Bacillati > Actinomycetota > Actinomycetes > Kitasatosporales > Streptomycetaceae > Streptomyces > Streptomyces sp. NPDC057438. The sequence goes on along the minus strand of NZ_JBHVDD010000002.1, from coordinate 92,943 downwards.
GCTAGAGGTCTGCGGGCCTCAAATAGGAAGAGCGCGCGCCGGATTGACGTACCCAGGCGCCGGACTGCCGAACCGTGTCACACGAGTACGTCGACGTGTCACGGGGTGACATGGTTCCGTCGTGCGACATCTCCGCCGCGATGGTCATACCGGTACGGGTTCCGTCATACGAGTACATGGTCGACGAAGCACCACCGCCAGGTCTCGCCCGCCTCGAACGTACGCATGATGGGATGGCCGCTCTCCTTGTGGTGCGCGGTGGCGTGCCTCATCGGGGAGGAGTCGCAGCAGCCCACGTGCCCGCACTCCAGACACATCCGCAACTGCACCGGATGACTCCCGGCGGCCAGGCACTCCGGGCAGGTGTCGCTCAGGGGATCGGGCTCGGGGTGCGGCAGCGCGTCCGTGTGCGTGCACTGTTTCATGATTGCCAGGTTACGACGGGTGCGCGGAACGCCGCGCGGAAACGAAGGCGGCAGAAGCGATGCACTTCTTGCCCTTGCTGCTGCTGGTCGCCGGGAGCGCGACGGTCGCCGGGGCCGCCCGGCGTACGCCGGTGCCCGCCCCGCTGCTGCTGGTCGCGGCGGGGCTCGCGGTGTCGTACCTGCCCGGAGTGCCGCACTACGAACTCGACCCCGAGATCGTCCTGCCGCTGATCCTTCCCCCGCTGCTGTACACGGCCGCCGGCGACAGCTCGTACCTCGACCTGCGGGCCCAACTGCGGCCCGTGGCACTGTTGTCGGTCGGCTACGTGCTCTTCGCGACCCTCACGGTCGGCTGGGCGGCCTACCTGATCGTGCCCGGGATGCCGCTGACCGCGGCGCTGGTGCTCGGTGCGGTGATCGCGCCGCCGGACGCGGTCGCGGCGACGGCGGTCGCCCGGCGGGTGGGCCTGCCCTCGCGGATCACCACGATCCTGCAGGGCGAGTCCCTGGTGAACGACGCGACCGCGATCACCGCCTACCGGGTGGCCCTCGCGGCCACCATCGGCGAGGGCGCGAGCTGGTCGGGCGGGACGGTCGACTTCCTGGTGGCGGCCGTCGGCGGCGTCCTGGTGGGCCTGCTGCTGATGGTGCCGATCCACTGGCTGCGCACGCGCCTGAAGGAGGCGCTGCTCCAGAACACCCTCTCCCTGCTGATCCCGTTCGTGGCCTACGGGCTCGCCGAGTGGGTGCACGCCTCCGGGGTGCTCGCCGTGGTCGTCGTCGGCCTGTACCTCGGCTACCGCAACTGGCAGGTCGACTTCGCCACCCGCCTCCAGGAGGAGGCCGTCTGGAAGATGGTCGCCTTCCTGCTGGAGTCCGCCGTGTTCGCCCTCATCGGCCTGCAGCTCCCGGTCGTCCTCGAAGGGCTGGGCGAGTACGAGGGCGTCCGGGCCTCCTGGTACGCCGTGGCCGTCTTCCTCGTCGTCGTCGCGTCCCGCTTCGTGTGGGTGTATCCGGCCACCTTCCTGCCGCGCATGCTGTCGCCGCGCATCCGGGAACGGGAGGACAACCCCACCTGGAAGGGGCCCTTCGTCATCGCCTGGGCCGGTATGCGGGGCGTCGTCTCGCTGGCCATCGCCTTCTCGATCCCGCTCACGGTGAACGGCGGCGACCCGTTCCCCGAACGGAACCTGATCCTGTTCCTGACCTTCACGACGGTCATCGGCACGCTGGTCATCCAGGGGCTGACCCTCCCGCCGCTCATCCGCGTGCTGAAACTTCCGGGACGCGACCAGCAGGTCGAGACGCTGGCCGAGGCCAACGCCCAGGCCCAGGCGTCCCGCGCCGCCGAGGCCCGCCTCGACGAACTCCTCGCGAACGAGAGCAACGAACTGCCGCCGCCGCTCGTCGACCGCCTCCACACGGTCCTGGAACGACGCCGCAACGCCGTCTGGGAACGGCTCGGCGCGGTGAACCCGGTGACCGGGGAGAGCGTCGACGACACCTACAGCCGCCTCTCGCGCGAGATGATCGGCGCCGAACGCGAGGTCTTCGTGAAGCTGCGGGACGGGCGGTACATCGACGACGAGATGCTCCGCACCCTGCTGCGCAGGCTGGACCTGGAGGAGGCGGCGGTCTACCGGGAGGCGTCGTCCTGAGGCGGCCCCGGGCACCCGGTCGTCCCGACCGCCCTAGGATGCGTGTTCCTCGAAGGGGCGTCCGGTGATCACGGCGGCGACCCTCGTCCCGGGCGCGAAGGCGCCCTCGGCCACCATGGCGACAAGTCCGTAGAGCAACTTGGAGACATAGAGGCGCTCCACGGCCAGGGAGTGGCGGGCCTCGAAGTCGAGGGCGAAGGCTTCCAGTTCGGGCGAGGTGCGCGCGTAGCCGCCGAAGTGGAACCGGTCGTCCAGGCACCAGTCCCCGCGCGGGCCGCCGAAGGCCCGCTCCTGCAGCCGTCGTATCTCGTCGTCGAGAAAGCCCCCCTTAAGAACCGGAATCCCGAGAGCGCGCTGGTCGGGGGCCAGGCCGGCGGCCAGACCCGCGAGGGTGCCGCCGGTGCCGCAGGCGATCGCCACGACCTCGGCCCGGCCGCGCAGTTCCGCCCCGAGGTCGCGGCAGCCGCGCACCGCGAGGCTGTTGCTGCCGCCCTCGGGGACGACGTACGCGTTCCCGGCGCCGGCGGCGCGCAGGACGGCGGCCAGCGTGGCCGGGTCGGACTTGTGGCGATACGTCGATCTGTCGACGAAGTGCAGTCGCATGCCGTCCGCCGCACAGCGGGCCAGGGACGGGTTGAGCGGGCGGTCGGCCAGTTCCTGGCCGCGGACCACGCCGATGGTGGACAGGCCCAGGAGGTGTCCCGCGGCGGCGGTGGCACGCAGGTGGTTCGAGTAGGCGCCTCCGAAGGTGAGCAGCGGCCGGCCCGCCGCGGCGCGCAGACTGGGGGCCAGCTTGCGCCACTTGTTGCCGACGAGCCGGGGGTGGATCAGGTCGTCCCGCTTGAGGAGCAGCCGGACGCCGTGACGGGCGAGGCGCTCGTCCGTGACCTCCTGGAGGGGGGAGGGCAGCCGGGGCTTCAGGGCGGCGGCGGGGTCGGGGGCGGAGGGCTGGCCGGTCACGTGTCCATTGTCGGACACGTGACCGGTGGGTGGTCCGATCCCCCGTGTGCGCGCGGTCGCGCCGGGCGGTGCGGGTTACGCCAGGCGGTCCCGGACCCGTTTTCTCATGGCGGCCATGGTGAAGCCCCGCGGGTCGACCTTGCCGGGCTGCCATTCGAGGTGGCCGATGACGGACCGCTGGTTCCAGCCGTGGTGGCGGCAGATCGCGGCGGACACCCGCTCGATGGCCTCGAGCTGGGCCGCAGGCCAGGGGTCCTGGCCGTCGCCCAGGTTCTCGCACTCGAAGCCGTAGAAGTGGCGGTTGCCGTCGGTGTTGGACTCGTTGTCCGGCGGGAGCGACTCCTCGGCGATCACGGCCCGCAGCACGTCGTCGTCGCCGAGACCGGCGTGGTTGGCGCGGCCGTAACCGACGAGATGGACACGGCCGTCCTTGGTGATGACGCCGTGGCACAGCGGGCCGGGCAGGCCCGAGTAGCCGTTGCGGCAGATGCGCACGGTGCGCTCGCTGCCGGAGGTGACGGTGTGGTGGATCATCACGCCGTGGACGGGCCCCCAGGGGCCCACGTGATTGCGGTTGTGATGCTCCCAGTCGCCGACCTCGACGACCCGGGCGCCCTCGTTCTTGAGGACGGTGAGAAACCTGCCCGCGGACATGGGTGGGGCCATGGCCGACTCCTTCGTGCCGTGCGACGGCCGCTGGTCGTGGCCGCCTCGTACGCAGGCTTTTACCCGCGACACGCGGCGCGGGCGAGTCGTCGGCGGGGCGTGCGGGTGGATCCGGTCAGATTCGCCCGGAGCTCGGACTGGTGCGCGAGCGGGTCGACAAAGGGGACGGATGTGCCCAGTCTCCTAAGATCCATTCCCGCTCGTTCGGGTAATAGCACCAACACGCTCCGTGATGCGAGGCTGGTCCGCGAGATCGGTGACCGCGAGATCAGTGCACACCCGGAGGGGAAATCCGTATGTCGGTAGGCGAAGAGGTCCGCACGCAGCAGGACAAGCCGCAGCAGAGTCTCGGCACGGCCGCTGCCCGGAACCTGGCCACCACCACGAAGTCCACGCCCCAGATGCAGGAGATCAGCTCGCGCTGGCTGCTGCGCACCCTTCCCTGGGTGAACGTGCAGGGTGGCACGTACCGGGTGAACAGGCGGCTCACCTACGCGGTCGGCGACGGCCGCGTCACTTTCGTGAAGACCGGCGACCGGGTCGCCGTCATCCCCGCGGAGCTGGGCGAGCTGCCGGCCCTGCGGACCTACGAGGACATCGACGTGCTGGGCGAGCTGGCCCAGCGCTGCGAACAGCGGGAGTTCGCGCCCGGTGACGTCCTGGCCGAGTTCGGCAGCCAGGCGGAGGAGGTGTTCCTCCTCGCCCACGGCAAGGTCGAGAAGATCGGCACGGGACCCTACGGCGACGACGCGGTCCTCGGTGTGCTGGCCGATGGCTCGTACTTCGGCGAGCAGGCCCTGGTCGACCCCGAGGCGATCTGGGAGTACACGGCCCGCGCGGTCACCGCGTGCACGGTGCTCGTCCTGCCGCGGCGCGCCGTCGAGCAGCTCGCCGAACGGGCCGAGACCCTGAGCGAGCACCTCCGGGAACTGCGCGCGATCCCGTCGCAGCGCACCAACAAGTACGGCGAGAAGGAGATCGACCTCGCCGCCGGCCACAGCGGCGAGCCGGACATCCCGCACACCTTCGTCGACTACGAGGCCGCGCCGCGCGAGTACGAACTCAGCGTCGCCCAGACCGTCCTGCGCATCCACACGCGCGTGGCCGACCTCTACAACCAGCCGATGAACCAGACCGAGCAGCAGATCCGGCTGACGGTCGAGGCGCTGAAGGAGCGCCAGGAGCACGAGCTCGTCAACAACCGCGAGTTCGGCCTCCTGCACAACTGCGAGTACGACCAGCGGCTCCAGCCGCACGACGGCGTGCCCAGCCCGGACGACCTGGACGAACTGCTCAGCCGCCGCCGGGGCACCAAGCTCCTGCTCGCCCACCCGCGCGCGATCTCCGCGTTCGGGCGCGAGCTGAACAAGCGCGGACTGGTCCCGGAGACCGTCGACATCGCCGGGAACCGCATTCCCACCTGGCGCGGTGTGCCGATCTACCCCTGCAACAAGATCCCGGTGACCGAGGCCCGGACCACGTCGATCATCGCCATGCGTACCGGCGAGGACGACCAGGGCGTCATCGGTCTGCGGGCGGCGAGCATCCCGGACGAGATCGAGCCCAGCCTGTCCGTGCGCTTCATGGGCATCAACGAACAGGCGATCATCAAGTACCTCGTGACGGCCTACTACTCGGCCGCGGTCCTCGTCCCCGACGCGCTCGGCGTTCTGGAGAACGTCGAGATCGGCCGCTGGCGATGACCCTGGCCGGCCGGATGCCGTGCACCCGCCCGTCGGGGCGGGTGCGCTCGGGGAGCACGGGCCCCTCGGGGGCGGTACCGCCCCCGAGCGCCGGCCCTGCGGGGCGACCCCATGGGTGAGTTCACGACGGGGACGAGGCGTGGCCCCGCCGGGATGCCGGGCAACCGGCCCCCGGGCGGCGAGGTCCCGGAACGGCCCGGGCCCCTCGGGAGCACCCCGGATCCGGTGGCCGGGGCTGATGTGATCGGGGCCCTGGCCGTGGCGGCGCTCCTGAGGCCCGCGGGAGAACCGGGCCGGAAGCGGAGGGGAGTTCTGGAGCCGGAGACGTGCGGGGAGCCGGCGCAGACCGTGCCTCCGGGCGGGGGGCAGGACGAGGCGGGCCGGGCGGACGGGGTGAGTCCGTCCGGCGGCCGGGAGGCGGCGGGGATCCTGGAGCGGGCCCGGGCGTCCGTCGACCCGGAACTGCGCCGGGCCGTGGCCTCCTTGCCCGGTTCGATGCGCCGGGTCGCGCGCTACCACTTCGGCTGGGAGGGTGCGGACGGTACGCCGAGCGCCGGGAACGCGGGCAAGGCGATACGCCCGGCCCTGGCGCTGGCCGCGGTGAACGCGCTCGGCGGGCGCGAGTCCGTCGCCGTGCGGGCCGCCGCCGCGGTGGAGCTGGTGCACAACTTCACCCTGCTGCACGACGACGTGATGGATCGGGACACCACGCGTCGGCACCGGGCCACCGCGTGGACCGTGTTCGGTGTTCCCGACGCGATCCTCGCCGGGGACGCGATGCAGGCACTCGCCCAGCGACTGCTCGCCGAGGACCCGCATCCTGCGTCGGCCGCGGCCGCCGTACGGCTCGCGAACTGTGTCGTCGAACTCTGCGCGGGCCAGCACACGGACACCGAGCTGGAGGGGCGTCCTCCCGAGGAGGTCACCCTCGACGAGGTGCTCCGCATGGCCGAGGCGAAGACGGGCGCGCTGATCGGCTGTGCCTGCGCGATCGGAGCGCTGTACGCGGGTGCCACCGAGGAGGACGTCGAGGCGCTCGACGCGTTCGGGCGGGAGGCCGGGCTGGCCTTCCAGCTCATCGACGACGTCATCGGCATCTGGGGGGACCCGAGCCGTACCGGCAAGCCGGCCGGGGCGGATCTCATGGTCCGCAAGAAGTCCCTCCCGGTCGTCGCCGCGCTCGCCTCCGGCACCCCGGAGGCCGCCGAACTCGCCGAGCTGTACGGACTGCCGTACGCGGAGGGGGATCTGGAGCGCACGGCGCTCGTGGTGGAACGGGCCGGCGGCCGTGACTGGGCACAGATCCAGGCCGCCGACCGGATGGCCCGGGCCATGCAGGAACTGTCCCGGGCGGTCCCGGACCCGGAGTCGGCCGGTGGGCTCCTCGCACTGGCCGAGTTCGTGACGCGCCGCAGCCGCTGAGGCGTCGGCGAGAGGCCGGCCGAGGACCGGCTGGCACCGGGAGCACCGGTCGATGCTCCGGAGGTGTCGCCGCCGTGCTGACCTGACCCGGCGCGGCACCGGCGCCTTCGGACGACCGGCGGGTCCCGCACATCCCCACGGTGTGCGGGGCCCGCCGGTTCTTCGTGCCGCCGCCGAACCCGCCCGCTCCTGTTGCTGTAACCGTTTCCGTCAGTTCCGCGCGGCCGGATCCGGTGTCCGGAGTCGATGCCCGGGGACGGCGGTCAGTGGTCCGGGACGATCGTCTCCACGAGGCGTTCCATCAGGCCGTCGGGGGCGGTGACGCCGGGGAGGGCGTCGTCGAGGACGTCCGGCAGGGTGAGGTGTTCGAGGAGAAGCCCCTGCATGGCCAGGTAGAGGACCATGACCGTTTCGTCGCCGCCGGGTAGACCGGCCTCGCGGTGGAAGCGCATCCCGAACTCCAGCTCTGCGCGCACCGACTCGGAGTACGAGGCGTGCAGGGCCGGGCGGCGGGTGGCTTCGAGACGCAGTTCGAGGTGGGCGAGGTAGCCCGTGCGGTCCCCGGTGACGCGGGCCAGCAGGTCGCGCATGAAGGCCGTGACCAGGGTCCGGTCCTTCGGTGAGGCGAGCAGGTCCTCGACGACGGCCGGGTCGGGCGCCAGACGTTCCTTCAGCCGGGCGTCGATCTGGTGGAGCAGGGCGTCGCGGTCGGCGAAGTAGTTCGACGCCGTGCCCACCGGCACCCGGGCCTCCGAGTCCACCGCCCGGAACGTGAGCCCGCGCGCTCCCTCCCGCGCCAGCACCTCCACCCCCGCGTCCAGCAGAGCGGCCCTGCGCTCCGGGTTCCTGACCATCCGAGCTCCTTCGTTCTCCATGGGTTGCAACCACTACGCCTGAAGTACTATAACTGAAGTGGTCAGCCGCTCGGGCGGCGACTCACCTGTCGGACGAGGGAAAAGAGACCGTTGTGCGCAAGCTCACCTACGCCATCGCCTGTTCGATCGACGGATTCATCGGGGATCCGGACGGTGACGCGTCCTACATGTACCGCTTCGTGGTGGGCGACTTCGCCGAGTACCTCACCGCGGAGCACCCGGACATCAACCCGACCCCTGTACGCCGGCTCATCGGCACGGACGGCCTGCCCAACAAGAAGTACGACACGATCGTCCAGGGCCGCGCCAGCTATGAGGTGGCGCTGAAAGAGGGCATCACCAGCCCCTTCTCCCACCTGCGGGAGTACGTGGCCTCGCGCACGCTCAAGGAGTCGCCCGACCCGAACGTCGAGATCATCTCGGACGACCTGGTCGGCAAGGTCCGTGAGCTCAAGGCGGAGGACGGCGAACTCGGCATCTACCTCTGCGGCGGCTCGGCCGTCGCGGGAGCGCTGATCGACGAGATCGACGAGCTGATGATCAAGACGTACCCGGTGGTGCAGGGCAGCGGCATGCCGATGTTCGGCTCCGGCTTCGCCATCTCGGAGTTCACGCTCGACGAGGTGCGCGGCTTCGACAACGGGGTGGTCGTGCGCACGTACAGCAGGAAGCGCTGACGCGCGGGCGTCGTACGCCCGCACCACCGCCCGCGGGGCCGTGCACCGGTTGTCCGTGCACGCGGGGAGCGAGCCGCTCCCGTCGGTCATACCCTGAGGGCATGGGCATCGACGAGCACGTCTGCCCGGTCTGCGGACAGCCTGTGGCCACGGTCGTACGGCGGCACAAGACGCTGGGCGCGTGGGTACCGGTATGGGGTCCGGGTCCGTGCAGGAATGACGAGTGTGCGGCGTACGTCGACGCGGCCGTCGAGGCCGAGGAGGCAGCCGCCGAGAAGCCCCGGGCGGTGGCCCGGCGCACGCAGGGGAGTCACGGCCCGCACGGAAGCCATGGCACGCACGGCGGTCATGGCACGCACGGCGGTCATGACGTGCACGGGGGTCACGACGCGCGCGCGGGCGAGGCGGGTGAGACCGCCGGGGTGCGTACCGAGGAGAAGGCCTGACGGGTCCGGCCGTCACCCCGCGTCCGGCCGCATGGCCGCCGGCGCACACGCCCCGCGGCCTGCCACGGCCCGGGCGGACGAAGGAGCCGACGCATGAAGTACCTGATGATGGTCCTGGGCACGCAGGCGGACTACGAGGGCATGCGCGGCAAGGCGTCCGAGGCTTCCCCGGCCTGGACGGGGGAGCAGCTGCGGGCGATGTACGCCCACATGGGAGCGATCAACGAAGACCTCGCCCGGACCGGGGAGATGATCGACGGGCGGGGGCTGGCGGAGCCGGCGCGGACCCGTTGCGTGACGGCCGGCGCCGACGGCGAGCCGGTGATCACGGACGGTCCGTACCCGGAGACCGAGGTACTGCTCGCCGGTTACTGGCTGCTGGACTGCGCGAGCCTGGACCGGGTCACCGAGATCGCGGCCCAGGTCGCCCGCTGCCCCGGCCCCGAGGGGCTCACGGACCATCCGGTGGTCATCCGGCCGGTGCTGGACGGCGCGGAAGACATCTGAGCCGTCCGTTCCCGCTCCCTCGCCGGCAGCGGTGTCACCGCGCGGCCGGGGGCAGTCCGCCCGTGTCCGGGGACCGGCCCGTCAGGCAGTACGTGCCGCCCGCCGGGTCGCGCATCACCGTCCAGTGCGGGTGTTCCGCCACGACGGTGGCGCCGAGGGCCTCGTGGCGGGCCCGGGTGGTGCCGATGTCGGCGCAGGCGAGGTCGAGGTGGGCGGACGCGGGGCGGGGAGCGTCGAGGCGCTGGAGGAGGAGGCGGAGGGGCAGGCCGGCCGGTGGGCGCACGACATGGAACTCCGGGCGGGAACCCGGGTGGGAGTTCCACCCCGACAGCGCCGTCCAGAACGCGACCTCGTCCTCGAACGCGGCCGGCGCCACGTCCAGGCACACCTGGTCCAGCCGGCTCCCGTCCACCACCGGCGGCCGCACCGACTCCCCGTGCCACGGCACCGCGCAGAAGAGGTGCCCGGCCGGGGAGCGCAGCACAGCCCAGCCGTCGTCCGGGGCGACCACCTCGGCGCCGAGCCGGACCGCCCTGTCGACGAGGGCGGCGACATCCTCCACGGCCAGATCCAGGTGAGCGCCTCCGTCCCCGGCGACGACACCCTGCGCCTTCACGCACGCGTCGCCGGTCCCCGGCAGCAGGGTCACGAACTCACCCCGGTCGCCCCGGGGCTCGGACAACCCGGTCCTCGTGACCGCCGTCCAGAAGGCACACGCCCGCTCGAACCCGGCCGCCGGGCGGTCCACGAAGGCGTACGTCCACCGGATCGCCCCCGGCGCCGCGTCCGCCCCGCCCCCGCCGCTGCCGTCCGCTCCGCCCACAGCACCACTCCCTCTCGTACGGTCCGGCCCCTACGGCTGAACGAGTCGTACGGTCCCCCGCCGCCCGGTCGCGCGCAACGAGGTTTCCGCCGCTCCGGCCGCCGGGCGAGCCGTCCCTACCCCCGGCGCTGCATGAAACGCAGCATGTTCCCCGCCGGGTCGCGGAAGGCGCAGTCGCGGACGCCGTAGGGCTGGTCCATGGGTTCCTGGAGGACGTCGGCGCCGGCGGCCTCGACGCGGGCGTAGAGGGCGTCGCAGTCGGTGGTGGTGAAGTTGACGCCGCGCAGGACACCCTTGGCGAGGAGCGTGGCGATGGTCTCGCGGTCGGCGGGCGAGATGTCGGGGTCGGCGGCCGGGGGTTCCAGGACGATCTCGACGTCCGGCTGGAGGGGGGACCCCACGGTGACCCAGCGCATGCCCTCGAAGCCCACGTCACCGCGGACCTCCATGCCCAGCACGTCACGGTAGAAGGCGAGCGCCTTGTCGTGGTCGTCGACGGCGAGGAAGCACTGGGCGAGCCTCACCTCCGGCACGGGGAGTCCGTGGGCGGCGTGCGAGACGTTCGGATCTTTCATGGCCATGCCCCCAAGCTAGAACGCCTCACCCGGCTCCGCCGTGCGTATGCGGTGCCGGGCCGGGCGGGTCAGGCGTTTCGCCACGCACGCGGGGATCGCCGCGCCCTCCTCGTGCGGGCGCGCCCGGTACGCGCTCGGCGTCTCGCCGACCAGCTCGGTGAAGCGTGAGCTGAAGGAGCCCAGCGACGTACACCCCACGGCGACGCACACCTCGGTCACCGTCAGGTCGCCGCGCCGCAGCAACGCCTTGGCGCGCTCGATGCGCCGGGTCATGAGATAGCCGTACGGGGTCTCGCCGAAGGCCGCGCGGAAGCTGCGCTGGAAGTGTCCGGGAGACATCAGCGCGGTCCGGGCGAGCGCGGTCATGTCCAGCGGCTCGGCGTACTCACGGTCCATGCGGTCCCGCGCCCGCCGCAGCCGCACCAGATCGTCCCGGTTCATGACGACAGCATCGCACCGACCACTGACAACGGGGGACCCCCGGCGGGTGCCGGCGTCACCCCTTCACGGCCGAGTTGGCCACCCCCTGGACGAACCACCGCTGGAAGAAGGCGAAGACGATCAGCACCGGGAGGACGAGGAGGACACCGAAGGCGAGGATCTGACCCCAGTCCGGGGGCTGCTGGCCCTGGAAGACGCTCATCTCCAGGGGCAGCGGGCGCACCGACGGGTCGGAGACCATCAGCACGGGCCACAGGAACGAACCCCACTGGGTGAGGAAGGTCAGGATCGCGACCGACGCGAACGCCGGCTTCGACATCGGGACGATGATCGCGAAGAAGGTGCGCCAGGGGCCCGCGCCGTCCAGCCGGGCCGCCTCCTCGATGCTCGGCGGGATCGAGCGGAAGAACGTGTGGAACTGGTAGACCGAGAAGGCGTTCGCGACGAAGGGGAGCGCCTGGATGAAAAGCGTGTTCCGCTGGTCGTTGAACAGGTAGAACAGCGGCACGGCCACCGACTCGAACGGCACCAGCATCAGCAGCAGGACGAGGGTGAAGACGGCCTCCCGGCCCCGCCAGCGCAGCCGCGAGAGCCCGTACGCCGCCATCGAGTTGACGAAGAGGCCGCCGGTCACCACCACGAACGCCAGCAGCAGCGAGACGCCCATGAACTGCCAGAAGTAACCGGTGCTGTCGGAGTTCAGGCTGTCCAGGACGGCGGCGTAGTTGTCGAAGGACAGATGGGTGGGGAGGAAGCCGGACAGGCCGTCCAGGACCTCGTCGGACGGCTTGAGGCTGCCGAGGAGGAGGTAGAGGACCGGCAGCGCGAAGACGAAGGCCAGCACGGAGAGGACGGTGTAGTCGAGGAACAGGCGCAGCCGGGTGCGGGACGGGCCGGCCCCCGCGCGCGTGCTCGTCCGCGGACGCATGCGCGTACTCGTGGTCGTACTCATGCTCAGTCCTCGTTGTCGGGCCGGACGACACGGCGCTGGATCAGGGTCAGGGCGACGACGATCAGGAAGAAGACGACGGTGATCGCGGACGCCTGGCCGACGTTGTTCTGGTCGAAGGCCGTGGTGACGGCCTGGTACATCACCGTGCGTGCCGCGTCCTCGTCGAGGCCGCCTCCCTTGACCAGCACGTACACCTGGTCGAAGACCCGGAACGACAGCACCGAGGTGAGCATCGCGACGAAGACGAGGGTGCCGCGGATGCCGGGCAGGGTGATGTGCCGGAACTGCTGCCAGGTGGAGGCCCGGTCGAGCCGGGCGGCCTCGTAGCGCTCGTCCGGGATCTGCTGGAGGCCGGCGAGCAGGATCACCATCTGGAAGCCCACGCCCTGCCAGACGGAGAGGACGATGATCGAGGCCATCGCCGTCAGCCCGTCGCCGAGCCAGTCGAACGCGCCCCAGTTTCCGAAACTGACCGTGTCCAGCACCGAGTTGAGCATGCCCTGGTCGCTGCGGGCCAGGATCAGCCGCCAGATCACCGCCACGAGTGCCATCGGGAAGACGACCGGCATGAAGAACAGCGACCGGAACAGGCCGATCGCCTTGAGCTTGCGGTTCAGCAGGATCGCCAGGCCCAGGGCGAGGCCCGTCTGGAGGGGGACGACGACCACGGCGAAGGTCAGGTTGTTGAGCAGCGCCCGCAGGAACGGGCCGGACAGGTCGGGGTCGGTGAACAGCCGTCGGTACTGCTCGACGCCGAAGAAGGTGGGTTCCAGCGGGGAGCCGAGGCGCACGTTGTAGAAGGAGAGCACCACGGCATAGCAGAAGGGGATGCCGACGAAGGCGATCAGTCCGGCGACGGCGGGGGCGGACATGAGCAGTCCGTGCAGCCGTTCGCGGTTCCGGCGGGGCGGCCGCCGGGCCGGTTCTCCGGCGGGGGAGTCCTGCTTCCGGCCCGGGGCCGCCGGGGGCACGGGTTCCACGGTTTTCACGGGAGGGTCCTCTTCCCGGCGGGGCGGGCGGCCAACGGGTGGGCGCCCGCCCCGGCCGATGGGTTCGGCTGAACCCGATGGGTCCTTGGGGTCTGACGGGGTGCGTGGGGCCGAGCGGGCGCGTCGCTCCCGCGCCCGCGGCCACGATCGCGCCTACGGGATCGCGTAACCGGCGTTGTCCGAGAAGTCGCGGTCGATGGCGCGGGCGGCCTTCGACAGGGCGTCCTTCGGGTCGGCGCCCCCGTAGATCGAGTTGAGGGCCTCACTGAACTTCGCGGTCACCACCGGGTATCCGGCGGTCACCGGACGGGTCACGGCGACACAGGACGTGCTGATGTCGATGTCGCCGCAGGGCTTGGCGAGCTGGTCGGCGAAGAGCTGGAGCGGTCCGCCCGGCTTGTACAGCTCGCTGGCGGCGAGCGCCGACTTGGTGGCGGGCGGGGCCCCGTTGGCCTTCGTCATCGCGCCGACGTTGGTGTCGTCGAGGAGGAAGTCCAGGAAGGAGCCGGCGGCCTTGGCGTTCTTGGAGTTCGCGCCGACGCCCCAGGCCCACGAGCCCTGGCCGGTCTTCGGGCCGTCACCGAAGTCGGGCAGCGGCAGCACGACCAGGTCGTCGCCGAGCGCCTTGCCGTAGGCGGGGTACATCCAGTGCCCGACCCAGCTGAGGGCGACCCGGCCCTTGGCGAAGGCGTTGCCGTCGGTGTTGGGGTCGACGGTGCCCTTCCAGGACTGGAAGGTCTTCATGGCCGAGACCACGGCCGGGCTGTCGAGGGAGCCCTCCGCCTTGCCGTCCTTGAGCAGGGCGCCGCCGGCCGACCAGACGATCGGGGCGAAGCCGTAGGTGCCCCACTCGGTGGCGTACCCGTTGCCCTCCTGGAGGTCCAGGACCTTGCCGTCGGAGTCCTTCGCCTTCAGCGCCTTCAGCGCCGCCTCGAACTCGTCCGCCGTCCAGGCGTCGTCCAGCCCCTTCGGGTACTCCACGCCGGCCGCGTCCAGCAGCTTCTTGCTGCCGTACATGCCGAGCCCGGAGTCGAACATGCCCAGGCCGTAGTGCTTGCCGTCGATCTCGCCCTGCGCCTTGCTCGCGTCGGTGGCGTTGTCGAGGGTCTTGGCGGAGACGTGACCGTCGATGGGGGCGAGCTTCCTGGTGTACACGAAGTTGGCCATCGTCGGACCGTCGAACTCCAGGACGTCCGGCAGCTTGTCGGCCTCCGTCGCGGTGATCGTCTTGGTGTAGTCGGTCTCCGGTATCAGCTTCAGCTCGACCTTCACCTTGTCCTGCGAGGAGTTGAACGACTTCACCGCGTTCTGCAGCGCCTCCGCCTCGCTCTTCTGTCCCTGGTGGGCCCAGACGCTGATCGTTCCCTCACCGCTGCCGGCCTCGGCGGACGTGTCGCCGCCACCGCCCCCGCCGCAGGCGGCCAGGGCCGCCAGGGGGAGGGTCAGGGCCAGGCCGGCACGGGCCGTGCGACGGAACCTCTTGGCTGTCGAGCTGGGGATCGGGCTCATGGTGTGTGCCTCCGTGCGGGATGAGGGTGCGAGGAGCGGGTGGCGCTGTGAGGTGCGGGGTGCGGGGCTCTCGGGTGGTGGGGCGCCGGCGTGCCCGGACCGGGAGGTGGGGGCGTTCTGCGCCGGCGCGCCGGGACGGGGAAGTGAGGGTGTGGGCGCCGACGGGCTCGGACGGGGAGGTGGAGGTGCGGGAGTCGGCGTGCTCGGACGGGGAGGTGGGGGCGTGGCGCCGGAGCGCTCGGACGGGGAGGTCACTGCGGCCCGCGCGGGCGCGGCGGCGCCGTCGTCTCGCGCAGGACCAGCCGGATGGGCATCTGCACATGGCCGGGCTGCTCGGTCTCCGGTTCGTCCAGCTGCCGCAGCAGCAGCCGGGCCGCCTCCGCGCCCTGACCGGCGACAGGCTGGGCGACGGTGGTCAGGCCGACCACGTCGGCGAGTTCGTGGTCGTCGAAACCGACCACGGACACGTCCTCCGGCACCCGCAGCCGATGCCGCCTGAGCGCGCGCAGCGCCCCCATCGCCATCTCGTCGGACTGGGCGAACACGGCGGTCGGCGGCCGGGACGAGGCCAGCAGCTCGGTCATCGCCCGCTCACCGCCGTCGACGGTGTAGTCGCCGTCCGCGACCAGCGCGGGGTCGTGCTCGATCCCGGCCTCGGCGAGGACGTGCAGATAGGCGGCACGGCGGTCGAGGGGCGTGGTCCAGTGCAGCGGACCGCTGGTCCCGGAGATCATGCCGATCCGCCGGTGCCCGAGGTTCACCAGATGCCGTACGGCGCTCTCGGCGCCCGCCCGGTCGTCGATGCCGACCACGGAGAAACCGGGCCTCGGGCCCCCGACCGTGGAGGCCAGCGGCACCCCGAGCGAGCGCAGGGCCGCCGACTCGTCCTCGTCCGGGATGAGCAGTGAGAGCACCGCGTCGACCCGCTTGCGCACCGGCAGCTTGGTGAAGAAGCGCTTGCGTGCCTCGGACGAGCCCAGGTTGTAGA
This sequence comes from Streptomyces sp. NPDC057438, assembly GCF_042802995.1. Taxonomy (NCBI): domain Bacteria; kingdom Bacillati; phylum Actinomycetota; class Actinomycetes; order Kitasatosporales; family Streptomycetaceae; genus Streptomyces; species Streptomyces sp. NPDC057438. Next base: position 77,327 of record NZ_JBHVDD010000002.1, on the reverse strand, counting down.
GCAGGACGTCGTAACCGGCCGCGCTGAACACCTGCTCGGCGGCGTCCAGCACGGTGCCGAAGAACCAGCGGCCGATGTACGGGGCGACGACGCCGATCGTGTAGGTGCGCCCGCTGGCCAGGCTGGAGGCCGAACGGGACGCCGTGTAGCCGAGCCGCGCGGCGACGTCCGCGATCTGCCGGCGCACCTCGTCCGAGACGCCCGGCCGCCCGCGCAGTGCTCGGGACACGGTGGACGCCGAGACCCCGGCGGCGGTGGCGACATCGGTGATGCTGACCGTCACGGCGGTCTTCTCCCGTCGGTAGGGCGTGAGCGCGACGTCTCGCGTGGCTGCGGTGCCGGTTTCACGTCGGTCGGAGTGGGCTGGGGACGAGCTGTGGGGTGACGAGACCGTAAACCCGGCTCCGCTGTTGCGCAAGCGTTTGCGTTCAGTTTTACTTGCGCTGATTCTCAAGCGATATCTTCCGGAACCATGGTCAGCGCACACGTTTGGGCGCTGTGAGCGACAGGACTGCTGCGCATGCGATACGCCCCGCCCGGCCTCTGCGTGAACGACTTCGCCCTGCTCCGCGACGACGACGGCACCTACTCCGTGCTGCACCTCCAGGGGCCCTGGACCGCCGACTTCGACCATCTGCGGATGGAGACCTCCTACGGGCGGGCCACCTCGGCCGACCTGGTCGGCTGGCGGCCCGAGGGCACCGCGTTCGGCAACGGTCTGCCCGGCCGCTTCGACCAGCGGGCGGTCTGGACGATGCACCCCGTCCGCCACGGCGCCGGCATGGCGATGCTCTACACGGGCGTGAGCGGACTGACGCCGGAGGGCTGGCCGCTGCAGTCCGTGGGCCTCGCGTACTCCGACCGCACGGACGGCACGGGCTGGCGGCGCCACGGCACGTCACCCGTCGTCGAGGCGGACCCCCGCTGGTACCGCACCGCCGACCGCATGGGCTGGCGGGACCCGTTCGTCGTGCGCGACGACGAGGGCGACGGCTGGGCGATGGTGATCTGCGCGAGCGACGCCTCCCTCCCCGTGGAGGTCAGCGGCTGCGTGGCCCTCGCCACCTCGGCCGACCTGGAGCACTGGACGGTCCACCCGCCCCTGATCTCCCCCGGCGACGTCGACGAACTCGAATGCCCGGTCCTGGAGCGCCTCGACGACGGCAGCTGGCTGCTCCTCGGTTCCATCGGTGCGACCCGGGGCTTCGAGGCGTGGACGGCCCCGCGCCTGCGCGGCCCGTGGACCCGCCGGGGCGTACTCGGGCCGACAGGGGCGTACGCCCCGCGCGTCATCCCCGCCCCCGACGGCTCCCGGGTCGTCCTGCACACCACCCCCCGCCGCGTCGGCCTGACCGACACCGGCGACCACTGCCGGGGCATGCTCGCGCAGCCCAAGTCCCTGGTGACCAAGGAGGGTTCGGCCCCCCGGCTGATGTGGTGGCACGGCCTGGACAGCTGGCTGGGCGAGGAGACGGAGGCCCCCGTCCCGCACGCCGTGGGCGATGTCGAGGTCTTCGGCCACCCCGTCGAAGTCACCCTGCGCACCGACGCCTCCGGCTCCGGCCGCACCGGGCGTCCCGCCCTCACCGTCGGCTGCGACGGCAAGAACCTCCGGATCACCGGCGCCGCCGGCACCCCCCTCGCCGAGACCGTCCTGCCCGAACCGGCCGCCACCCTGCGCATCCTGACCGTCGGCGAGTACGTCGAGGTCTACGCCGACGGGGTGTTCGTCCTGACCACGCTCTCCTACACGGGAAACCCGGCCCCCTGGACAGCGGTCACCGGGGACCGCACGAGTGCCGTCCCCGTCCGCCCCCTGCGCCTCCCGGCTCCCGAGCGCGACGACGCCTCGGCGATCTGGCCCGGCCCCGACCGGAGTTGACCGCGGGCGCCAGCCCTGACGCGGACGGGACCCCGGCACCCCCGGACACACGACCGCACCCGGCCCGTGACACCGCCGTGCGGGACGGCGGCATACGGACCGGGTGCGGTCGAGAGAGGCCGGGTCAGGCCTTCTTGGTCTCCCAGAAGATCTTGTCGATCTGGGCGATGTAGTCCAGCGCCTTCTGGCCCGTCGCCGGGTCGGTGGACGCCTTGGCGGCCGAGAGGGCCTTCAGGGCGTCGTTGACCAGCTGGTGCAGCTCCGGGTACTTCTCGAAGTGCGGGGGCTTGAAGTAGTCGCTCCACAGCACCGAGACGTGGTGCTTGGCGAGCTCGGCGCGCTGCTCCTTGATGACGGTCGCGCGAGCCTGGAAGTGAGGGTCGTCGTTGGCGGCCATCTTGTCCTGCACGGCCTTCACCGACTCCGCCTCGATGCGGGCCTGGGCCGGGTCGTACACACCACAGGGCAGGTCGCAGTGGGCGCTGACCTTGACCTTGGGGGCAAACAGGCGGGAAAGCATGGAGCATTCCTTCCTCGTGATCGTCTTCTCAGGTGGGACATTACTCCCTGCGAGAGTGGTTTTCGCGAGTGCCCCCATGGGCTTAGGGCAAAAGTCCGGGGTCAGACTGGGACTGGTGGAGGAACGAACCGGGGAGGTGCCGGAGATGCCGGAGCTGTCGCGGGAGAGCGAGCGGGGCAGGGCCCTCCTGCCCTTCGGGGTGGCCGAGGTCACAGGACCGTCGATGGTTCCGACCCTGCGCCACGGGGACCAGCTGCTCGTCCACTACGGGGCGCGGCTGCGGGTCGGTGACGTCCTGGTGCTGCGGCACCCCTTCCAGCAGGACCTGCTCGTGGTGAAGCGGGTCGCCGAGCGGCGCGACGGCGGCTGGTGGGTGCTCGGGGACAACGCGTACGCCGGTGGGGACAGCACCGACTACGGGGTCGTGCCCGACGAACTCGTCCTCGGCAGGGTGCGCTTCCGCTACCGGCCCCGGCCGGACGGTCAGCGCTCGCCGTTCGCGCTCGCCCGCTGGGCGCTCTCGGCCGCGCGTCCGGTGCTCGGCGACCGGTCGGCCTCCAGGCGTTTGCGGGCCCGGTAGGCCGCCACGTTGGCGCGGGTCGCGCAGCGGTCCGAGCAGTAGCGCCGGGAGCGGTTGGTGGAGGTGTCGAGGTAGGCGTTGCGGCAGGGCGCCGCCTCGCACAGGCCGAGCCGGTCCACGCCGTACTCGGTGAGGTGGAAGGCCAGGCCCATCGCCGCGATCGCCGCGTAGCCCGCCGTCGCGTTCGAGGGGTGGTCCGCCAGGTGCATGTGCCACAGCGGGCGGCCGTCGTCGTCACGGAAGTCGTGTCCGGAGATCTGCGGGCTCACCGGGAACTCCAGCAACAGTGAGTTCAGCAGGTCCACGGCGAGTGTCTCGTCGCCGCCGTTCGCCGCCTCGAAGACCGAACGCAGCCGGGCCCGCACCGACCGGAACCGGGTCACGTCGGCGTCCGTGGCCCGCCGGGCGGCCTGCCGGCTGGGCCCGAAGAGATCGCGGACGGCCTCGACCGAGGTGAGCGTGTCCTTGCCCCGGTCCGGCTCCTCGGTGTTGACGAGGCGTACGGCATAGTCCGAGTAATGGGCCAATTCCACTTGTAGTCCTTACGAGGGCGCTCTATTGTCGTGGTACGGGTCAGGTAATGGCTGCTCGTACTTACAGGGTATTACGCAGTAGGCGGAAGACGCGGTACGCGGAGGAAGGGGCCTCATGACCACCACGGCCGGAACCGACTGGCATGCCTGGCAGGAGAGCTGGGACCGGCAGCAGGAGTGGTACCTGCCGGACCGTGAGGAGCGGTTCCGGGTGATGCTGGACATGGTCGAGGCCTTCGCCGGACCCGAGCCCCGTGTCCTGGACCTCGCCTGCGGTACGGGTTCCATCACGTCCAGACTGTTCGCGCGGTTCCCGAAGGCCGTCAGTACGGGGGTGGACCTCGACCCCGCGCTCCTGACCATCGCCGAGGGCACGTTCGCGGGCGACCCGCGGGTCACCTTCGTCACCGCCGACCTCACCGACCCCGACTGGACGGACCGGCTGCCGTACGACGCGTACGACGCCGTCCTGACGGCCACGGCCCTGCACTGGCTGCACAGCGAACCCCTCGCCGCCCTCTACGGTCAGCTCGCGGAACTCGTCCGCGACGGCGGTGTCTTCATGAACGCGGACCACATGATCGACGAGTCGACGCCCCGGATCAACGCGGCGGAGCGCGCGCACCGGCACGCCGGTATGGAACAGGCCAAGGCGCGCGGCGCCGTCGACTGGGCCGCATGGTGGCAGCTCGCCGCCCAGGACCCCGTGCTCGCCGCGCCGACGGCCCGCCGCTTCGAGATCTACGGGGAGCACGCCGACGGTGACGTCCAGAGCGTCGACTGGCACGCCCGCACCCTGCGCGCCCGGGGCTTCGCCGAGGCCCGCGCGGTGTGGTGCTCGCCCTCCGACTCGCTGGTGCTGGCGGTGAAGTAGCCCGCCGCGCGCACGGACGGGCGCACGGACGGGCGCACGAACGGGCGCACGAACGGGCGCACGAACGAGGGGCGGTACGGAACTGAATTCCGTACCGCCCCTCACTCCTGTCGCGCCGCTGCTCTACAGCACCTTGGACAGGAACGACTGGGTGCGCTCCTCCTGCGGGTTCGTCAGCACGTCACGGGGGTTGCCGGACTCGACCACCACACCGCCGTCCATGAAGACCAGGCTGTCGCCGACCTCACGGGCGAAACCCATCTCATGGGTGACGACGACCATCGTCATGCCGGACTCGGCCAGGTCGCGCATGACGTCGAGGACGTCGCCGACCAGCTCCGGGTCCAGCGCCGAGGTCGGCTCGTCGAAGAGCATCAGCTTCGGCTCCATGGCCAGCGCCCGGGCGATGGCCACGCGCTGCTGCTGGCCGCCGGAGAGCTGGGACGGGTAGTTGCCCGCCTTGTCGCCGAGCCCGACGCGCTCCAGCAGCTCACGGGCGCGCTCGCGGGCCTGCGCCCGGCTGACGCCCTTGACCTGGACCGGCGCCTCCATGACGTTCTCGGCGGCCGTCATGTGCGGGAACAGGTTGAAGCGCTGGAAGACCATGCCGATGTCACGGCGCTTGAGCGCGACCTCGCTGTCCTTGAGCTCGTACAGCTTGTCGCCCTTCTGGCGGTAGCCGACCAGCTCGCCGTCGACGTACAGCCGGCCGGCGTTGATCTTCTCCAGGTGGTTGATGCACCGCAGGAAGGTCGACTTGCCGGAGCCGGACGGGCCGATGAGGCAGAACACCTCGCCCGTCTGCACCTCCAGGTCGATGCCCTTGAGGACCTCGACGGGGCCGAACGACTTGTGGATGCCCTCGGCCTTCACCATGGCGGTCATGCCGGGACTCCCTTCGGACGGCGCACGGGCAGTACGGCCGCCTTGAAACGCTGCATCGGTGTCGGCGGGAGGGACCGCGAGGAGCCCTTCGCGTAGTGCCGCTCCAGGTAGTACTGGCCGACGCTGAAGATGCTGGTCAGGATCAGGTACCAGGCGGCGGCGAGGAACAGCATCTCCACCGTGGAGCCCGAGCCCTGGCCGATGTCCTGGGCCGCCTTCAGCAGATCCACGTACTGGACCGTCGAGACGAGCGACGTGGTCTTCAGCATGTTGATGACCTCGTTGCCCGTGGGCGGCACGATCACGCGCATCGCCTGCGGGATCACGATCCGGCGCAGCGTCTTGGACTGGCTCATGCCGAGCGCGTGCGACGCCTCGGTCTGGCCCTCGTCGACCGAGAGCAGGCCGGCGCGGCAGATCTCCGCCATGTACGCGGCCTCGTTGAGACCGAGGCCGAGCAGCGCCGTCAGCAGCGGCGTCATGAAGGAGGACCAGTAGTCCTTGTAGATCGGGCCGAGGTTGATGTACTCGAAGACCAGACCCAGGTTGAACCAGACGAAGAGCTGGACCAGGACCGGCGTACCGCGGAAGAACCAGATGTAGAACCACGCGACCGACGAGGTCACAGGGTTCTTCGACAGCCGCATCACGGCGAGCAGGATGCCGCCGACGATGCCGATCACCATGGACAGCACGGTGAGCAGGAGGGTGTTCAGTACACCCTCGATGATGCGGTCGTCGAAGAAGTAGTCGGGGACGGCCCCCCAGTTGATCTTCTTCGCCTGCGCGAACGCGTAGATGATCGAGCCGAGGAGGGCGAGCGCGATGGCCGCGGACACATAGCGTCCCGGGTGCCGGACCGGAACGGCCTTGAGGGCCTCCGGTCCGGCGGGGGGAGTGTCCGAGGGACCGTCCGTCTTGCTGACGTCAACAGTCACGGGTGGAGCCTTTGCCTTTCAGAACCGAGCCGAGAATCAGGAGCCGCCGTTGACCTTGGCCTCGGTGATCGCGCCGTCCTCGACGCCCCACTTCTTGATGATCTTCTCGTACTCGCCGTTGTCGATGATCGCCTGGACGGCGGCCTGCAGCGCGTCGCGCAGCTCGGTGTTGTCCTTGGCGACGGCGATGCCGTACGGGCCGGCCTCGACCTGGTCGCCGACGATCTCGAAGTACTTGCCGCCGCCCGAGGTCTTCACCGAGTACGCGGCGACCGGGTAGTCGGCGGAGACGACGTTCGCGCCCTTCGAACGCATCCGGGTCTCGGCCTCCGGGTTGGTGGCGAAGTCCTCGATCTTGAGGGCCTTCTTCTTGTCGTCCTTGCACTTCTTCGCCTGGTCCTTGGCGAGGTCGTGCGAGAACGTGTTGCGCTGGACGGCGATCGTCTTGCCGCACAGGTCGTCCCAGGTCTTGATGCCCTGGTCGTCGCCCTTGTTGGTGTACAGCGAGACACCCGCGGTGAAGTAGTCGACGAAGTCGACGCCGGCGCCGACCTTCTTGCCCGTGTCGGCGTCGATGCCCTCCTGGCGGTCCTTGGTGTCGGTCATGGCCGACATCGCGACGTCGTACCGCTTGGCCGCCAGGCCACCGATGAGGGTGTCGAAGGTGGCGTTCTGGAACTTGAAGTCCACGCCGAGCTGCTTGCCCATCGCCGCGGCGATGTCGAGGTCGATGCCGACGACCTTGCCGGACTCGTCCTTGTACTCCACCGGGGCGTACGCGATGTCCGAACCGACGTTGATCACGCCCTTGTCCCGGACGGCCGCGGGCAGCTTGTCGGCCAGCGGGGCCGTGCTGGTCGAGGCGGTCTCCGAACCGCTGTCCTTGCTCTTGGTCTGGTCACCGCAGCCGGTGAGCAGCAGGGCGCCCGCGACCGCGATCGCTCCGACGGCGGCTGTACGGGAACGCAGGCCGGTCGTACGACAGGTGGTGCTTGCGGTCATGGTGGGTTCCTCCGGCGGGGGTGGTGTGGAGTTGCCGACAGGTCGACGATTAACACGCGTCTTCGAGTGTGGCGACCTCGTGTGATTACGGCATCTTGCCATTCGGGCATGTGCAATCAGATGACCGGCCATGTCAAAATCGGATAACGGGTGACCCCCGATTGACCCACGAACCGCTGCGGACCGCGTGATCACACCGGATCCTGTGCGGGAATCCCCCCTTCCGGCCGGAAGATCTTCGGTGCATCTCAGGATGCGGTCGGCCGTGAACCCCGCACACATGGCTGTACAGGACTTGTCATGACGTGTACCGACTTGCCCTGTTTTCGGTCGATGAATCGAACGATCCATGATCGTCTTTAAATGACCTTCGAGTTGTGACCTTCGAGGTATCAAGACGTGTGGACTCGTCGTCGGCGCCGTCCGTCCGGTAAGAAGGTTCCTTACACCCCTCATCCGGGGCCCAGGGCGCGTGTGCGGCGCGCCCGTCGCGTCTGAGCCCTCATGCGTCGCCGTACGTACCGGTGACCTGGGACTTACGCGGTGCCCGCCCGCTCCCGAACCGGAAGCGGAACACCCTCAAACCATGAAGACCTAAGGGGTAACACAAGTGGCAGCGGAGATTGTCAATCCTCGCACCGACAGCGGCGACGGCAGTACGGGTCAGGAGGGCGGGGGGGAGCCTCTCAATTCCCTCGACTCCTTCGACCCCGCCTTCGCCCTGCACCGCGGCGGCAAGATGGCCGTGCAGGCCACCGTGCCGATCAGGGACAAGGACGACCTGTCCCTCGCCTACACGCCCGGCGTCGCGCGGGTGTGCACCGCCATCGCCGAGCAGCCCGACCTGGTCAACGACTACACCTGGAAGTCGTCCGTCGTCGCCGTCGTGACGGACGGTACGGCGGTCCTCGGCCTCGGCGACATCGGCCCCGAGGCCTCCCTCCCCGTGATGGAGGGCAAGGCGATCCTGTTCAAGCAGTTCGGCGGCGTCGACGCGGTGCCGATCGCGCTCGCCTGCACGGACGTCGACGAGATCATCGAGACGGTGGTCCGCCTCGCGCCCTCCTTCGGCGGGGTGAACCTGGAGGACATCTCCGCGCCCCGCTGCTTCGAGATCGAGAAGCGGCTCCAGGAGGCCCTCGACATCCCCGTCTTCCACGACGACCAGCACGGCACGGCGGTCGTGACGCTGGCGGCGCTGCGCAACGCGGCGAAGCTGACCGGGCGCGGACTGGGCGATCTGCGGGCCGTCATCTCGGGTGCGGGCGCGGCCGGTGTCGCCATCGCCAAGATGCTGCTGGAGGCCGGTCTCGGCGACGTCGCGGTCGCCGACCGCAAGGGCGTCGTCTCCGCCGACCGCGAGGACCTCACGCCGGTCAAGCGGGAGCTCGCCGAACTCACCAACCGGGCCGGGCTCTCCGGGTCCCTGGAGGACGCCCTCGCGGGCGCGGACGTCTTCATCGGCGTCTCCGGCGGTACGGTCCCGGAGGCGGCGGTGGCCTCGATGGCGGAGAACGCGTTCGTCTTCGCCATGGCCAACCCCAACCCCGAGGTGCACCCGGACGTCGCCCACAAGTACGCGGCGGTCGTCGCCACCGGGCGCTCCGACTACCCGAACCAGATCAACAACGTCCTCGCCTTCCCGGGCATCTTCGCCGGGGCCCTTCAGGTGCGGGCGTCGCGGATCACCGAGGGCATGAAGATCGCGGCGGCCGAGGCGCTGGCGTCGGTCGTCGGGGACGACCTGGCCGCCGATTACGTCATCCCGTCGCCGTTCGACGAGCGGGTCGCTCCGGCGGTGACCGCGGCGGTCGCCGCGGCGGCTCGGGCGGAGGGGGTTGCTCGGCGCTGAGCCGAGTGCCGGGGCGGTGCGGGGGTTCCTCGCCCCCGCCGCCCCTATCCGTCCCATTCTTTGAGGGGCTGCGCCCCTTCGTCCCCCGGACGTCCGTCCGGTGGGGGCTGGTCGCACGGCTACCCGCGCCCCTGAAAAGCAAGGGCTGCGCCCACTGCTTTCCAGGGGCCCAGGGGCCCAGGGGCGCGGGGAACCGCGCGAGAAGCCCCATGCACCCGCACCCGACAGCGCATCCCGACGGCCCGCGTCCGAAACGCGGAAGTCCGGGCGACGGGACGCGTGTCACAGTGGTCCGTGGTTCCCTCGCTTCCGGCGTCCCCCTATGGTCAGGCGCATGTTCGCTGCCTATGCCGCCCGTATCGACCGTGACCGACCGCTCGACGGACTGGAGTTGGGCGAGCGCCCCGCCCCGGAAACCAGGCCCGGCTGGACGACCGTCAGGGTGAAGGCCGCCTCGCTGAACCACCACGACCTGTGGTCCCTGCGCGGCGTCGGCCTCGCGGAGGACAAGCTGCCCATGATCCTCGGCTGCGACGCCGCCGGCGTCGACGAGGACGGCAACGAGGTCGTCCTGCACTCGGTGATCGGCCAGACCGGACACGGTGTCGGCCCTGGGGAGCCCCGCTCGATCCTCACCGAGCGCTACCAGGGCACCTTCGCCGAACTCGTCTCCGTCCCCACCTGGAACGTCCTCCCCAAGCCCGCGGAACTCTCCTTCGAGGAGGCCGCCTGTCTGCCCACCGCCTGGCTGACGGCCTACCGCATGCTGTTCACCAACGCGGGCGTCCGCCCCGGCGACTCGGTCCTCGTGCAGGGCGCCGGCGGGGGTGTCGCCACGGCCGCGATCGTGCTCGGCAAGGCGGCCGGACTGCGTGTCTTCGCCACCAGCCGGGACGAGGCCAAGCGCAAGCGGGCCCTGGAACTGGGCGCGGTGGAGGCGCTGGAGTCGGGGGCACGGCTCCCGCAGCGTGTCGACGCGGTCATCGAGACCGTCGGCGCTGCCACCTGGTCCCACTCGGTGAAGTCGCTGCGCCCCGGCGGCAGCCTCGTCATCTCGGGCGCCACCAGCGGCGACCGGCCCTCCCACGCCGAACTGACCCGCATCTTCTTCCTCGAACTCAAGGTCGTCGGCTCCACCATGGGCACCAAGGACGAACTGGAGGACCTCCTCTCCTTCTGCGCCGCGACCGGCATCCGTCCCGTCATCGACGAGGTGCTGCCCCTGGACCGCGCCCGCGAGGGCTTCGAACGCCTGGCGGCGGGCGACCAGTTCGGCAAGATCGTGCTGACCGGTGCCTGACCGACACCGCTGACGGACACGCACGACGGACACGCACGACGGACACGCACGACGGACACGCACGACGGACACGCACGACGGACACTGACGACACGACGACGGCCGGCCCGGGTTCCGGGCCGGCCGTCCTCATGTCAACCTGAGTTGACATGAGGGAGCGTGTCAACGTAAGTTGACATCATGACCGAAGCAACGGATCTCGCCGAGCGCGCGGGCGACCGCGACCCCCGGGTCGGGCTGCGGGCCGTCGCCGCGCTGCGGAGGCTGCTGGAGCAACTGGAGTCGGTGCAGGTGCGCAGTGCGCGCCGGCAGGGCTGGTCGTGGCAGGAGATCGCCGCGGAACTCGGAGTGAGCAGGCAGGCCGTGCACAAGAAGTACGGGAGGCATTGATGTTCGAACGGTTCACGAAAGACGCCCGTGCCGTGGTTCTGGGAGCGGTGGACCACGCCGAACGCACCCGTGCGGGAGAGGTGACCGAGGAGCACCTCCTCCTCTCCCTGCTGGACCGCGAGGCGTCCCGCGCCTCGTTCGCCCTGGCCGCGCTGGGACTCGCCGGGACCGACCGCCGGGAATCGGTCGAGCGGGACCTCGCCGAGGCCCGCCGTCGGGGCGGGCTCTCCCGCGCCGACATGGACGCCCTCTCCGGCATCGGCATCGACCTCACCGAGATCGTCGCCCGCGTCGAGGAGACCCACGGGGTGGGGGCGCTGGAGTCGGACACGAAGGGCGCCCGGCGCGGCCGGGGGCGTCTCTCCGGCCATCGCCCCTTCACCCGCGAGGCCAAGGACGTCCTCACCCAGTCCCTCCGTGCCGCCCACGCCCACCGCGACCGGCACATCGGCGACGAGCACCTCCTCCTCGCCCTCACCACCCGCCCCGGCGTCCCCGCCGAGGTCCTCGCGGACCACGGGGTGACGTACGAAGCCTTGGAGCGGGTGCTCTACGGAGCCGGGGAGGCCGAGGCGGGATGAGCGCCCCGGGTGGGTCGAGGGCTTCCCCGGCTCACCCCTTGGGTGCCCGCAGCACCACACCGATGTGGGCCGCCGCTGTGGACAGGTGGCGGCGGGCGTCGCGGAGCTGGTCCTCGGTCACCCCGTGGTCGCGGGCCGCGTCGCGGATGTCGTCGCGGAAGCGGTCCAGGAGACGGTCGAGGTCACGGGCCGGTTCACCCGTGGGCGCCTCGTGCACCCAGGCGGGCTCGTAGTCGGCGGGGAACTCCTCGGGAGTCGCCGAGTACTCGGGCTCCCCGGCGCCGGCGCCGCCCGTCGTGCCCGAGCGCCCGAAGCCGAAGTCCTTGCCGAACTCCTTTCCGAAGTCCTTCCCGAACTCGCCGAACTCCTTGGCCAGTTCGGTCAGCCCCTCCCGTACACCCGTCGGCCAGTCGCCCCGGGTGAAGTGGTCCTGGACGTGGTCCTGGACCCGTTTGGCGATGCGCTGCAGCTCTTCCTGGGCTTGGGTACGGGCATGCTCCTGCGCCTCCTTGGCCTGGCGGCGGGCCCGCTGGGCCTCCTCGCGGGCGCGCCGGCTCTCGTCCTTCGCGCGGCGGGCCTGTTCCTTCCACTCCTGCTTGACGCGGCGCATCTCCTCCTTGGCGGCACGCCAGGACGCGTTGTCGGCGTACCCCCCGAACTCCCCGGACGTCTCCTGCTCCCCGTCACCCGTCCTGCCTCCCTTGCGGGCCTCGGACGCGGCCGCCCGCATCTCGCGGCGCACGTCGCCCGCTGCGCCCCGGACGTCGGCCCGGATCTCGGCGGCCAGCTCCGCCACCGACTCGCGGATCTCCAGCTCCAGATCGGCCAGCTCACCGCTGCGGTCGGCCAGTTCGGCGCGGCCCGCGTCGGTGATCGCGTACACCTTTCGGCCGCCCTCGGTGGTGTGGGTGACCAGTCCCTCGGCCTCCAGCTTGGCCAGGCGGGGGTAGACGGTGCCGGCCGAGGGGGCGTACAGGCCCTGGAAGCGCTCCTCCAACAGCCGGATCACCTCGTAGCCGTGGCGCGGCGCCTCGTCCAGCAGCTTCAGCAGGTACAGCCGCAGGCGTCCGTGGGCGAAGACGGGAGGCATGTCAGAACACCTTCTTGTCGGTCGTGCGGTCGGTCACGCCGTCGGCCGGGGCGGGCGCGTGACCGGGCGGGGGCTCCGTCGAGACGGGGGCGCCGTCCGACGCATGGTCGCTCATGCCCTCCGGCCGATCGGTGGGCGGGGGGCCGCCGTGGTCGTCGGTCCGGCCGGTGGGTGCGGGGGGTTCCGTGCCGCCCGGCACCGAGTCCGTCGACCGGGTCGGGGCCGGACCGTCGGCGGGCCCCGTGCCACCGGGTGCCGAGTCTGCCGCCCCGTCCGGCTCGGCGGAGGGTCCCGAGGCGCTCGCGGTCCCGTCCGGTGTCTCCGGCCGCGAGGTCTCCGGCTCCCACGGCTCGTCCTCCGCCGGCGGCCTGCGGAGGAGGGCTATGGAGCCGGAGACGGTGGTGGCCCTGAGCCTGCCGTTGCCCGCGCCCAGGCGGCCGGTGACCTTGTGGGCGCCCCAGGGGCCGCTGACGCGCAGGTCCTCGAAGGCGTTGGAGATGGTGCCGCTGGCGGTGTTGGCCTCGACCTCGGCGTCGGCCGGGTGGGGGAGACGGATGGCGATCTCGCCGGAGACACTGGTCAGGCCGACGTCCGTGGGGCCGCCCGTGGGATCGAGGTCGAGGATGATGGAGCCGCTCACGGAGTCGGCCTTCACGCTGGGGCAGGACCCCTCGATGACGGTCAGGTCGCCGGAGACGGAGCTGAGCCGGAGATCGCCCGTCAGGGCTTGCGCCTCCACGTTTCCCGAGACGGTCGTTGCGCGCACCGGGCCCGCCAGGCCGACCAGGGTGGTGTCACCCGAGACGCCCTTCACCTCCGTACGCCCGTCCAGCCCGGACACGACCGCCGTGGCGCCGACCACGCCCACCTCGACACGGGTGGCGGCCGGGACGGCGAGCGACACCAGGACGTCGCGGCGCCAGCCCTTGCGGTCCAGCCACTTCAGGAAGCCCTTCCAGGGCAGGTCGTCGTAGGCCACGGTCAGGGTTCCGTCCTTCTGTGTCACCGTCAGGGGCGGGCCCTCGACGGCGGACACCTCCAGACGGGCGGAACTCTCGTCGGTGCCCACCACGTTGACCGTTCCGTTGACGACGCGCACATGCAGTGCCGTCACCGGTTCGTCGAACGTGAGCCTCCGCGGCTCGGCGACGGACCACTCGGACATGGTGCTGACCTCCTCGGCAGACCCGACAGGAAGAGACGACGAAGACGAATACGAGGGCGATGGCGAGGGCGCAGACGACGACGGACGCGGGACGAGCCCGAGACGAACCTGACCGCGAACGCGACCACCACACACGCACTATCGTGTTCCCGCTATTCACGATATATCGCGGTCATGGAAAGTCAATACACCCGTTCTGGTGACCCCGCAGGTGAATACAGGACAAAACGCCCTAGCGTGGGGTGCATGTCGACGGAACGCTCCCCGGGGCCCCGAGCCCCCCGGCCCACCCCCGCTCCCGGCGCGCTTCTGCTCTGCCGGGCGGATCCCGATGCCGTCGCCCCCGTCGCCCAACTGCTCCGTGAGCGCATGCTGCTGATCCCGGCCGGGCCCGGGTGGACCGCGCTCGTGCCGGAGGGCAAGCCCTGGTTGCACGGTGGAGAACCCGTCGACCGCGTCCTCGCCGGCTGGGCGAGCGCCCTGGCCGTCGGCGTCCCGTGGCCCGTGCTCGCGCTGTGGTGGGACGCGGACCGCAGCGGCTACACCTTTGCCGCGGGCTTCCGCCGCACCGTCGGCTACGAATGGCTCGCGAACGGGACCCCGGTCGGCGAGGACGAGGCGATGCGTACGTTCGCCGCCCGCCTGGGCCTGGACCCGGTCCTCGACGCACAGTCCCTGGACGGCCTCACGCGCCCCGATCCGGTGGCGGACGCCCGCTCCCGGCTGCTGGGTCTCCTCGCCGTCCTCGCCCGCGCGGGCGTGACGCTCCCCGCCGGCCTCGTACCGGGCGAACCCGCCGACCGGCTCCGCGAGGTCGCCCGCGTCCAGCCCGGCGTCCAGCGCATCGAGTGGACGGGGTGGCGCGGAGCGGTCCGTTCGGAACTCGACGCCCTCGAACGGGGGCACCTCGGCCCCTGGCTGCCCTGGGCCGGCACCCCCAGGGCCCGCGCCCTGGCCGCCGCCCAGCTCCTGGCGGGGCTACCGCTCACGGCGTGGGGCCTGCACCGCCGGAGCCCCGGCTGGCTGACCGCCGGCAGTCTCCTGATCGCGCACGGCACCCTGGGCCTGCTGTACGACCTGGCCCACCCGCGCGACTGATCACCTGCGCGGCGGCGGCCCAGGGGAGACGACTACTCGTCCTCGTCCTCGTCGTCAAGCCGCGCCAGCCAGGTCGCCAGCCGCTCCACCGGGACCTCGAAGTCCGGGTTCAGATCGACGAACGTCCGCAGCTGCTCGGCCAGCCACTCGAAGGTGACCTCCTCCTCGCCGCGCCGCTTCTCCAGTTCCTCGATGCCACGGTCCGTGAAGTACATGGGTCAAGGATAAGTGCGCGGAAACGGCCGGGCCGCACCCCCGAAAGAGGGGGTGCGGCCCGGTGGCGTACGGACTTCGAGGGTCTCAGGCCTCGAACACCTCACGCACCAACTGCTCCTGCTCGGCCTGGTGCCGCTTCGCCGAACCCACCGCCGGCGACGAGCCGTGCGGGCGCGAGATGCGCCGCAGCCGCTCGCCGTGGGGGACGTCCGCGCCGACCGCGAGGTCGAGGTGGTCGATCAGGTTGAGGGCGATGAACGGCCAGGCGCCCTGGTTCGCGGGCTCCTCCTGGGTCCACAGGTACTTCTCGGCGTTCGGGTACTTGTTGACCTCCGCCTGGATCTCGGCACCCGGCAGCGGGTAGAGGCGCTCGATGCGGATGATCGCCGTGTCCGTGACACCGCGCTTCTGACGCTCGGCCTCCAGGTCGTAGTAGACCTTGCCGGCGCAGAAGACGACCTTCTTGACCGCGTTCGGGTCGACCGAGCCGTCGCCGATGACCGGGCGGAACTCGCCGCTCGTGAACTCCTCCGCCTTCGACGCGGCGGCCTTCAGACGCAGCATCGACTTCGGGGTGAAGACGACCAGCGGCTTGTGGTGCGGGTTGTGCACCTGCCACCGCAGGAGGTGGAAGTAGTTCGACGGGGAGGTCGGCATGGCGACCGTCATGTTGTTCTGCGCGCACATCTGGAGGAAGCGCTCCGGGCGGGCGGACGAGTGGTCCGGGCCCTGGCCCTCGTAGCCGTGCGGGAGCAGCAGGGTGACGCCGGACGTCTGGCCCCACTTCTGCTCCGCCGACGAGATGAACTCGTCCACGACCGTCTGGGCGCCGTTGACGAAGTCGCCGAACTGGGCCTCCCACATCACCAGGGACTCGGGCCGGGCGAGCGAGTAGCCGTACTCGAAGCCCATCGCCGCGTACTCGGAGAGCAGGGAGTTGTAGACGTTCAGCCGCGCCTGGTCCTCGGAGAGGTACATCAGCGGCGTGAACTCCTCGCCCGTCTCACGGTCGATGATCACCGCGTGACGCTGGCCGAAGGTGCCGCGCTGCGAGTCCTGGCCCGCCAGGCGGACCGGGGTGCCCTCCAGGAGGAGGGAGCCCACCGCGAGGGTCTCGCCCATGCCCCAGTCGATCGTGCCGTCCTCGACCATGGCCGCCCGGCGCTGCAGCTGCGGCAGCAGCCGCGGGTGGGCGGTGATGTGGTCCGGCACGTTGACCTGGGACGCGGCGATGCGCTTGACGGTCTCCGCCGTGATCGCGGTGTTCACCGCGACCGGGAAGCCGTCCTGCGGGTCCTGGACCTCGCCGGAGACCGGCTGCGAGGTGGCCTCGCGGACCTCCGTGAAGACCTTCTCCAGCTGGCCCTGGTAGTCCTGCAGCGCCTGCTCGGCCTCTTCCAGGGTGATGTCGCCGCGACCGATGAGGGACTCGGTGTACAGCTTGCGCACCGAGCGCTTCTTGTCGATCAGGTCGTACATCAGCGGCTGGGTGAAGGCCGGGTTGTCCGACTCGTTGTGACCGCGGCGGCGGTAGCAGATGAGGTCGATCACCACGTCCTTGTTGAACGCCTGACGGAACTCGAAGGCCAGGCGGGCGACGCGGACGACGGCCTCGGGGTCGTCGCCGTTCACGTGGAAGATCGGGGCCTCGATCATGCGGGCCACGTCGGTGGCGTACATCGAGGAACGCGACGACTCGGGAGCCGCCGTGAAGCCGACCTGGTTGTTGATGACGATGTGGACCGTGCCGCCGGTGCGGTAACCGCGCAGCTGCGACATGTTCAGGGTCTCGGCCACCACGCCCTGGCCCGCGAAGGCCGCGTCGCCGTGGAGGGCCACCGGCAGGACGGTGAAGTCCGTGCCGCCCTTGTTGATGATGTCCTGCTTGGCGCGGGCGACGCCCTCCAGGACCGGGTCCACGGCCTCCAGGTGCGAGGGGTTCGCGACCAGGCTGACCTTGATCTGCTCGCCGTCCAGGCCCGTGAAGGTGCCCTCGGCGCCCAGGTGGTACTTCACGTCGCCGGAGCCGTGCATCGACTTCGGGTCGAGGTTGCCCTCGAACTCGCGGAAGATCTGCGCGTACGACTTGCCGACGATGTTCGCCAGGACGTTCAGGCGGCCGCGGTGGGCCATGCCGATGACGACCTCGTCGAGCCGGGACTCCGCCGCCGAGTCGATGACCGCGTCGAGCAGCGGGATGACGGACTCGCCGCCCTCCAGGCTGAAGCGCTTCTGGCCGACGTACTTCGTCTGCAGGAAGGTCTCGAAGGCCTCCGCCGCGTTCAGCCGGCGCAGGATGCGCAGCTGCTCCTCGCGCTCCGGCTTGGTGTGCGGGCGCTCGATGCGGTCCTGGATCCAGCGGCGCTGCTTCGGGTCCTGGATGTGCATGAACTCGACGCCGGTCGTACGGCAGTACGAGTCGCGCAGCACGCCGAGGATGTCGCGGAGCTTCATCAGGGACTTGCCCGAGAAGCCGCCGACCGCGAACTCGCGCTCCAGGTCCCACAGGGTGAGCCCGTGCTCGGTGATGTCGAGGTCGGGGTGCTTGCGCTGGCGGTACTCCAGCGGGTCGGTGTCGGCCATGACGTGGCCGCGGACCCGGTAGGAGTGGATCAGCTCGAAGACCCGGGCGGCCTTGGTGACGTCGTCGTCGTGGCTGGCGTCGATGTCCTTGAGCCAGCGGACCGGCTCGTAGGGGATGCGCAGGGCCTCGAAGATGTCGTCGTAGAACCCGCCCTCGCCGAGCAGGTAGTTGGCGACGATCCGCAGGAACTCGCCGGAGGCGGCGCCCTGGATGACCCGGTGGTCGTACGTCGAGGTCAGCGTCATGACCTTCGAGATGCCCAGCTTGTTCAGGGTGTCCTGCGACGTGCCCTGGAACTCGGCCGGGTAGTCCATGGATCCGACGCCCATGATGACCGACTGACCGGGCATCAGACGGGGCACGGAGTGGACGGTGCCGAGGCCGCCGGGGTTGGTCAGGGAGACCGTGACACCGGTGAAGTCGTCCATCGTCAGCTTGCCGTCACGGGCGCGGCGGACGATGTCCTCGTAGGCCTGCCAGAACTCGAAGAAGTTCAGCGTCTCGGCCTTCTTGATGCCCGCGACGACCAGCTGGCGGTCGCCGTTGGGCTTCACCAGGTCGATGGCGAGGCCGAAGTTGACGTGCGGCGGCTTGACGAGGGTGGGCTTCCCGTCCTTCTCCGCGTAGTGCCAGTTCATCGACGGCATCGTCTTGATGGCCTGCACCATCGCGTAGCCGATCAGGTGCGTGAAGGAGATCTTCCCGCCCCGGGCGCGCTTGAGGTGGTTGTTGATGACGATGCGGTTGTCGAACAGCAGCTTCACCGGGACCGCGCGCACGGACGTGGCCGTGGGCAGCTCCAGGGAGGCGTTCATGTTCTTCGCGACCGCGGCGGCGGGGCCGCGCAGCGTGATCAGCTCCGGGCCCTCGGCGGGCGCGGCCTGCTTCGCGGGGGCCGCGGCGGCCGGCTTGGCCGGTGCGGGCGCGGCAGCCGCGGGCTTCGCGGCGGCAGGTGCCGGAACGGCGGCAGCGGGCTTCGGGGCCGCTGGGACGGGCGCGGCCGGAGCCGCGGGGGCGGCCTGGGCCGGCGCGGCGGGTGCCGCGGGCGTGGTCGTCGCTGCGGCCCCCGCGGCCGCAGTGCTCGCCGGAGCCGAGGCGGCAGCTGCGCCCGGCTTGTAATCGGCGAAGAAGTCCCACCAGGCTCGGTCTACCGAGTTCGGGTCCTGGAGGTACTGCTGATAGATCTCGTCGACGAGCCACTCGTTCGGACCGAAGGCCGCGGCGGGGTTCTTACCCGCTTGGTCTGCGTCGGTCGAGATGCTCGAGTTACTGGGGGACTGTGGCGACACGGCGGCAACCGCCCTCTTCCGCTTCACAAGGTGATGGACAGCGGGAATCAAGGCTACGCCCCCGTGGCCGCGAAGGTCAGGCCGAGTCCGCTCTTCGTCGCGTAAGTCACATCGGAGAGCGTGTTTCGGGGGTAGAAATGGCGGGAAACAAGCGTGGTTCCGGTCCGGAATGGGGCTGGAGGGGGCACACCGGGCATGCGTTGGGCGGGGCCTGCGGGTATGTGCACGCGGCCCTCTGCCTGAACGCACCTGATCACACGTGTCCGGCTGTGCGGAACCGCCGTGGATCTTGTCGCTCCGCTTCGAACTTTACGTCAACTTGGGAGAGATGTAAGCACCGGGAGGATGAGCGATATTCGGCAATGGCGGGGGGATTCAGCCATGCGTGATGTGGGTATCAGTGGATTTCCCGCCCACCGTCGTGCCTGCCCTTCTCATCCGTTTCCTCCCGGTAGGAGCACCCGGATGCGGCAGCCCTTCGGGGACTCGGCCACTCCGATACGGCCGCCGTGGAGGTCCACCGCCCAGCGGGCGATGGCGAGACCCAGCCCGGTGCCGCCGTCGCTGCCGGGGCCGTGCGGGGAACTGACGGCGCCGCGGTTGAAGCGCTCGAAGACGCGGTGCCACTCGGATTCGGGGATACCGGGGCCCTCGTCGAGGACTTCGAGATCCAGGGAGTCGGTGGTGGGGCCGCGGCGGGCCTTCACCGTCACGCGGCCGTGCGCCGGGCTGTGCTTCACCGCGTTGTCGATGAGGTTGGCCACGACCTGGTGGATGCGTTCCGGGTCGGCGTTCGCGGTGAGCTCCGGCGGATGGACGTCCAGGTGCAGATGGACGTCCGTGCGGGTGTGGTTGCCGGAGCCGGAGGTGATCCCCCCGCGGGCCGAGGAGACCATCTGGGCCTCTTTGAGGACACCCGAGAGGTACGGCCAGACCTCGAAGCGGCGGCGGCGCAGCGGGACCACACCGTTGTCCAGGCGCGAGAGGTCGAGCAGGGTCTCCACCAGACGCCCCAGGCGCTCGGTCTGCTTCAGGGCCGTCCGCATCGTCTCGGGGTCGGCCTGGGTGACCCCGTCGACGATGTTCTCCAGGACCGCCCGGAGGCCCGCGATGGGCGTGCGCAGCTCGTGGGAGACGTTCGCGACGAGTTCCTTGCGCTGACGGTCCTGCGCCTCCAGCTCGTCGGCCATGAGATTGATCGTGTGGGCGAGGTCGCCCAGCTCGTCCCGGCGGTTCTCGCTGACCCGGCGGGTGTAGTCGCCACGGGAGATGGACCGGGCGACCGCGTTCATCTCGTCCAGGGGGGCGGTGAGCGAATGCGCGACGAACTGCGTGATCAGGAGTGTGGCGATCATCGAGAACACCGTGATGAAGCGCAGCTCCGTCTTGGTGTGCACGGCGATCATCGACAGGCCGGTCGTGATCAGGACCGAGATGACGACGAGCGCGCCGAGCTTCGTCTTGATCGAGAAGGGACGCAGACCGCTCAGCGGTCCCGCGCCCTTGCGTGACCCCGGGTCACCGACTCCGCTCATGACGCCACCAGCCCTCTGTCCCTGTGTGCCTGGGTATGCCCGCGCACGCGGTGCGCCGGCACGGGATCAGGGAGTCGGGGTCTCCAGGGCGTACCCCACGCCGTGCACCGTGCGGATCCGCTCCGCGCCGATCTTCCGTCGCAGCGCCTTGATGTGGCTGTCCACGGTCCGCGTCCCGGACGCGTCCGCCCAGTCCCACACCTCGGCGAGCAACTGTTCGCGCGAGAGTACGGCACGCGGGGTGTTCGCGAGGCATACGAGCAGGTCGAACTCGGTGGGGGTGAGGTGCACGTCCTCGCTGCGCACCCGGACGCGGCGCTGCGCGTGGTCGATCTCCAGCTCGCCGAGGCGCAGGATGCCCGAGCGCGGGGTGGTGGCGGCCAGCGCGGCCCGCTCCACCCGGCGCAGCAGGACGTGCACGCGGGCGGCCAGTTCCCGCATGGAGAAGGGCTTGGTCATGTAGTCGTCGGCGCCGACGCCGAGCCCGACCAGCATGTCCGTCTCGTCGTCACGGGCGGTGAGCATCAGCACGGGGACGGGCCGCTGGGCCTGGACGCGCCTGCACACCTCCAGGCCGTCGAAGCCGGGCAGCATGATGTCGAGGATCAGCAGGTCGGGCTGCCATGCCTCCGCGGTGTCCACCGCCGCGGGCCCGTCGGTCGCGGTCTGCACGACGAAACCCTCGGCGCGCAGGCGGGCCGCGATGGCGTCGACGATCGTCGGGTCGTCCTCGACCACGAGCACCCGGCGCTGTGCGCCCGGGGTCGCTGTGGTGCCGCTGTGGGTGGTGTGTGTCTGCTCCATCGCCCGCCCCTGTGTTGCTTTCCGGAATCCGTGGGGTGATCCCTTGACTACGCATGGCTGCGCATGACTGCGATTGACGCTTGAATGATCGGCGTCAGGCAAGCAGGGTACGGGCAGTCACCGCACCACGGCTATCCAGGTCGGACCGCGAGGTGCACCACGTCCGGAACTCCCCGGGCAACCTCGATCTCTTCGGTACGCACCTGTTGGAACCCGGCATTCCGCAAGGTTTCCTCGAATTCCGGCGAAGGCTGCGCCGACCATACGGCAAGCACCCCGCCCGGCCTCAACACCCTTGCGCAACTTGCCAATCCAGCAGGTGAATACAGGTTTTCGTTGGACTCGGAGACGGTCCAGTCGGGCCCGTTGTCGATGTCCAGACAGAGTGCGTCGAACGTGTCGGATGTCTCATTGACGTACGCGACGAGATCGGCTTCCACGATCTCCGTACGAGGGTCCGTGAGCGCCTCGGCCGACACCTCGGCGAGCGGGCCCGCGCGGTGCCACTCGATCACGGAGGGTTCGCGCTCGACGACCGTGATCGTTCCCCAGCGCGGGTCGGCGGCGGCGTGTGCGAGCGAGAAGCCGACGCCCAGGCCGCCGATCAGCACACTCGGCCGGGAACGGTCGCCCAGCGCGTCGAGGGCGGCGTCGACGAGGAGCCGTTCCGAGCGGCCGTCCGAGGTGTCCATCAGGAAACAGCCGTTGGCGATGATCTGCAGCAACTCCCCGTGCCTGCGCAGTACGACCTCCCCGTGAGGGCCCTCGCGCCGGTCGATGACTTCGGGTTCGTCGGTGATGGGCATGCGTCCATCCTTACCCGTACGTGGCGCGGGGGCCGACGCATTACGGCGGCGGGTGACGCGCCACCGGGGGTGTCGTCGCTGTCGAGTCGCTGTGAATCGGGGCGAGGGTGGCGGAGGTCACAGACAGGGGTGTATCGGAGCGTCGAGGGTGGGGGTGAAACGGAAGGGGCGCCTCACCTTGGATGCCGAGGCCGTGAAGCCCGTGAAGCCCGTGAAGCCCGTGGAGTTCGGAGAGTCGGGGGAGTCCGTGGAGTCCATGGGGCCCGCCGAGCCGGTGCGGACTGTGGAGTCGGTGCGGTCCGTCGATCCTGTCGAGCCCGTGGAGACCCTGGGGGCCGGGGCTGTCCTCGACGGCATCCCGAGGCAGCCGGGGACGGTGTCGGCGCGGGTGCCGGACGGGGAACGGGAGCGCGCGGGGCGCGCGGGACCCGTGACCGCCCCGGGCGCACGCTCCCGGCTTCCGCGTCCCTGGCGTCTGCTCCCCACTCCCGTCGGCACGCCCTTCACCTTCTTCTACGCCTGCGTCCTGGTGGTCACCTCGGTCGTGGCCGAGTACGCCGATCCCGCCGTGGTGCACGCGCTCCACCAGAGTTCCAGCACGGACGTGGCACACCTGGTCCTGGCCCCGGCGCTCGTGCTGTCCGCGAGCGCTCTGTGGGTGGCGGGCGGGATCGCCTCGCCGTACGCCCTCGCCTTCCTGCTGGTGCTGACCGCGCTGGAGCGGCGGATCGGCGGGTGGCGCACGGCCGGGGTCTTTCTGCTGGGCCATGTCCTCGCCACGCTGGCCACGGAGGTCCCGGTGGGGTTCGCCGTCCTGGCGGGCCACCTTCCCGGCAGCTCCCTCCACCGCCTCGACTACGGCATCAGCTTCGGGGTGGCGGCGAGTGCGGGCGCGTTGGCGGGGCTGCTGACGCCGTGGCTGCGGTGGCCGATCCTGCTGCTGTTCGCCGCAATGCTGGTGGACGACCTGATCGCCTACACGGACCCGATGACGAACTGGGGGCACCTGCTGTCCCTGACGATCGGGGTGGCGACCTGGCCGCTCGTACGCCGCCGGCGACGGCCGGACCAGGGCAGCCGCGGGCTCCCGGAGACCGGCACGAGGCGGGCACGGACCGCCACGACGGCTGGTGACTAGCGGGGCCGGACACAGTCCGGCAGCCCGCGCCCCCGCTCCACGCCCTCGACACGGCAGGCACTGCACTCGCCCGCCTGACCTCAGCCGGCCCGGCTGCACGCGAGCGCCCGTCTGCCCGGCGTGGCGCGAGGCCCCGATCCGTCCCACCGCCGGGGCGGGCGTCCGCCGACTCGGGCCCCGGGCCTGCCCCGCCCCAGGATGACGCGGGTGTCTGTCACGCCGGGCCCAGGTGAGCGGCCCGCGGATCCGGGGCGGAGCGAGGATCG
The DNA here is from genome assembly GCF_042802995.1 of Streptomyces sp. NPDC057438. Lineage (NCBI taxonomy): Bacteria > Bacillati > Actinomycetota > Actinomycetes > Kitasatosporales > Streptomycetaceae > Streptomyces > Streptomyces sp. NPDC057438. The sequence continues at coordinate 53,999 of NZ_JBHVDD010000002.1, read as the reverse complement.
GTACGCCGGTTGCATGCCGCCCGGGTCGAACGCCCGCCTCTCCCGGTGGCTGTCACGGGCACCCGTGCTCCAGGCCCGCGCGAGCCCCTTCGGCCAGGGCAGGAGTCGAGATCCGTCGCCCCGGGGGCAGTGGGAGGTTTGTCGCCCGGGGCAGTGCGAGCGTCGTCGCCCCAGAACGGTTGAGGGCGCCCGACGTTCCGGGGCGGCTGGGTGTCTGTCAAGCCCCGGCCCCGCGTGCCCTCTTCGGTCAGCTCCCTCGCACCGGGCCGCGTCACCCCCACCTCTCCCCAGGCCCCCACGACTCCGTACGCCGCCCTGGCACTGCCTTTTCCCCCGGTTGATCGCCCACAGCGAACGTGCCGCCCCACGGGGAACATTCCTCGGCTCATGTGCATTGAGTCGGCATAGCTCAACTTGACTGCCGAGGGAGAGATCATGGCTTCGACGTCCGCACCGCTCACCCTGCCCGTGTTGCCGCTCGACGGGGAGGTCGTGCTGCCGGGAATGGTGGTGCCGCTGGACCTCAATGACACGGACGTACGGGCCGCGGTGGAGGCCGCGCAGGCGGCGGCGCGGGCCGAGCCCGGGAAGCCGAAGGTGCTGCTGGTGCCGCGGATCGACGGGGCGTACGCGGGCACGGGTGTGCTCGGGACCGTCGAGCAGGTCGGACGGCTGGCCGACGGTGACCCCGGCGCGCTCATCCGCGCGGTGCGCCGGGTGCGGATCGGGGCCGGGACCACCGGACCCGGCGCCGCCCTGTGGGTCGAGGGGACGAGCATCGACGAGAGCGTGCCGGAGCCGCTGCCCGGCCAGGTCGCCGAACTCGCCAAGGAGTACAAGGCCCTCGCCACCAGCTGGCTCCGCAAGCGCGGCGCCTGGCAGGTCGTGGACCGGGTGCAGGCCATCGACGACGTCTCCGCGCTCGCCGACAACTCCGGTTACTCGCCCTTCCTCACCGTCGAGCAGAAGATCCAGCTCCTGGAGACCGGCGACCCCGTCGCCCGGCTGAAGCTCGCCACCCAGCAGCTGCGGGACCACCTCGCCGAGCAGGACGTCGCCGAGACCATCGCCAAGGACGTCCAGGAAGGCGTCGAGAAGCAGCAGCGTGAGTTCCTGCTGCGGCGCCAGCTCGAAGCCGTGCGCAAGGAGCTGCGTGAACTCAACGGCGAGCAGGACGGCGAGGAGTCCGACGACTACCGCGCCCGCGTCGAGGCCGCCGACCTGCCGGAGACCGTACGGGAGGCCGCGCTCAAGGAGGTCGACAAGCTGGAGCGCTCCAGCGACCAGTCCCCCGAGGGCGGGTGGATCCGGACCTGGCTCGACACCGTGCTCGAACTCCCCTGGAACGAGCGGACCGAGGACGCGTACGACATCCGGGGCGCCCAGCGGGTGCTCGACGCCGAGCACGCCGGTCTGCAGGACGTGAAGGAGCGCATCACCGAGTACCTCGCCGTGCGCAAGCGGCGCGCGGACCGGGGGCTGGGGGTCGTCGGCGGGCGGCGCGGCGGTGCCGTGCTCGCGCTCGTCGGGCCACCCGGCGTCGGCAAGACCAGCCTCGGCGAGTCCGTGGCCCACGCGATGGGGCGCAAGTTCGTCCGGGTCGCCCTCGGCGGCGTACGGGACGAGGCGGAGATCCGCGGACACCGGCGTACGTACGTCGGGGCGTTGCCCGGGCGGATCGTGCGCGCCATCAAGGAGGCCGGGTCCATGAACCCCGTCGTCCTGCTCGACGAGATCGACAAGGTGGGCTCCGACTTCCGGGGCGATCCGGCCGCGGCCCTGCTCGAAGTCCTCGACCCCGCCCAGAACCACACCTTCCGGGACCACTACCTGGAGGTCGAGCTGGACCTGAGCGACGTCGTCTTCCTGGCCACGGCCAACGTGCTGGAGTCGATCCCCGAGGCGCTGCTCGACCGCATGGAGCTGGTCCGGCTGGACGGGTACACGGAGGACGAGAAGGTCGTCATCGCCCGGGACCACCTGCTGCCCCGTCAGCTGGAGCGGGCCGGCCTCGGCTCCGACGAGGTCGTCCTCGACGAGGGCGCGCTGCGCAGGCTGGCCGGCGAGTACACGCGTGAGGCGGGCGTCCGCAACCTGGAGCGGTCCGTGGCGCGGCTGCTGCGCAAGGTCGCGGCCCAGCACGAACTGGGGCAGCGGGAGCTGCCGTTCACCGTCACCGACGGCGATCTGCGCGGGCTCATCGGGCGCCCGCACCACGTGCCCGAGTCGGCCCAGGACCCGGCCGAGCGGCGTACGGCGGTGCCGGGTGTCGCGACCGGGCTCGCGGTCACCGGCGCGGGCGGCGACGTGCTCTACGTCGAGGCGTCCCTCGCCGACCCGGAGACGGGCGCGGCCGGACTGACGCTGACCGGCCAGCTGGGTGACGTGATGAAGGAGTCGGCGCAGATCGCGCTCTCCTTCCTGCGCTCGCACGGCGCGGAACTGGAGCTGCCCGTCGCCGACCTGAAGGACCGGGGCGTGCACATCCACTTCCCGGCGGGCGCGGTGCCCAAGGACGGTCCGAGCGCCGGCGTCACCATGACGACGGCCCTCGCCTCGCTGCTGTCCGGGCGGCTGGTCCGCACGGACGTGGCGATGACGGGCGAGGTGTCGCTGACCGGGCGGGTGCTGCCCATCGGCGGGGTGAAGCAGAAGCTGCTCGCCGCGCACCGGGCCGGTGTCACCACCGTCGTCATTCCGAAGCGGAACGAGGCGGACCTCGACGACGTCCCGGCCGAGGTCCTCGACAAGCTCGACGTCCACGCGGTCACGGACGTCCGGCAGGTGCTGGAGCTGGCGCTCGCCCCGGCCGGGGTGGAGGTGCCCCTGGCGGCTTGACGGGTGGGGTGCGTTGTCGGGTGCGGGTGCGTGGGGGCTGGTCGCGCAGTTCCCCGCGCCTCCTGAGAAGCAGGGGCTGCGCCCCGTGCTTTTCAGCCCCGCCCCGGTCGCCTTCAGGCCGCGGAGGTCTGGGCTTCCAGGCCTGCAGGGGCCCTGGTCCTTCACAAGCGCGGGGAACTGCGCGAGAAGCCCACCGGACCCGCGGGCGCCCGGGACGGTCTCCACCTCCTCCCTGCGAAATACTGACCCGCAGGTACCCGGAAGCGGACAGCAGGAGCGCTACGTGCACGACGAGGGCGGGAACGGCGACGGCGGCGGTGTCGGGGCCGGTGTGCCGACGGGCGGTATGGACCAGGCGTTCCTGGCGCTGGAGCGGGAGTTGACGGTCCTGCTGCGGCGCGCCCGCGCCAAGTCCGGGGAGATGGCGCGTGCCGTCCACCCCGACCTGGAGTCCGCCGCCTACGGCCTCCTCGCCCGCCTCGACGAGGCCGGCCGCCTGCGCGCCACCGAACTCGCCGCCTACATCGGCGTCGGCAAGGCCACCATGTCCCGTCAACTGCGCGCACTGGAACACCTCGGTCTGATCGCCCGCGAACCCGACCCCGCCGACGGCCGCGCCTGGCTCGTCCACCTCACGGAGGAGGGCCGGGCCCGGTTCCGGGCCGTCCGGGATGCCCGCCGGGTCGCGTACGTACGGCAGCTCGCGGGCTGGGACCGGGATGAGGTGGCCCAACTGGCGCGGTTGCTGCACCAGTTGAACCGGGGGGTGGAGGGCTGAGCGGCCCGGCCGGACCCTCGCTCGCGCGACACCCCGCCCGCGGCCCCGCCCGCGATCACTCCCGCACGAACACCACGCTCGCGTCGTCGTGGCGTTTGCCGCGGCCCAGGAACTCGCGGTCCACGTCGGTGGATTCGAGCTCCCGCACCCGCCGCACCAGACCGTGTGCCCCCACCTTGCGGACCAGGGTGAGGCAGGCCGTCCAGTCGCCCTCGCGGAACGTCTCCACCCAGCGGCTCGCGCCGTCCGTCAGGGCGAGGAGCGAACGCACCTCCGCGCGGGGGACGGTGCCCGTCACCGCCCGCGCCGCCACGGTGGGATCGGCGGCCGCCGTCCAGAAGCCGCCCTCCCGGTTGCGCACGGTCGAGTCGACGATCGCGGCCGTGGCCCGGGAGGCCGGGGGCAGCAGGGACAGCCGGTCGTCCAGGACGGCCGTCACCGTGCCGTCCGGCCGTTCGAGCAGCAGGGCCGAGTCCGACAGCACCAGGTACTCCACGGCCGTCGGCGACCAGCGGGCGAGGGCCACGGTGGCCTGTGGGGTGCGTGGGTGAGAAAGGTCACAGGTTTGGGCGTGGGTCCGGGCGGTACGGGAGATGGCCTGTGAGAGCACGTCGGGCAAGGGCGCATCCCGCTCCGAAACAGACAGTTCGGTCAGGGTGCCGCCGAGGCGGGAAGTGAACCATGCGACCGAATGTCGACAGCCGTAGCCGTCGGGCGGTGGAGTCACGCCGTCGAGGACGACGAGGGCGCCGCCCCGGCCCCCCGCGGGCAGGGCCACCGACGCGAAGTCCTCGTTGGGGCGGAGGGGGTCGCCGGGCTCCGAGACCAGTTCGGTGCGCATTCGGCCAGTCTGCCCGAGCCCGCCACGGGATTCGTGAACGGCCGGCCACGGTCGCCGCGCGAACCGGACCCTCCCGAGGGGCCGCCGGGTTTGGCATGGAATGATCGTGAGCGGTGAAGCGCGGCGGCGAATACTGTCAAAGCGCGTCGCCGACGTCCAACCGGCCCCACGTGCGGGACACCGCCGCGAGCCGGAGAACTTGCCCGCCAACTCCCCGGGGATGTTCACTCCTTCGGGTGGCGGGACCGATGATGCGGGACCGCTGCCCACCGGCACTGGGAGGGTCGGGAGCCGTACCGGGGGGACGGCCGAATTTGACGAGTTGACGGATCGTCACCCGGGCCAATGGGTACACGAGTCAGGAATGCGAGCACCGGTGCAGAAGACGCGGCCTCGGCGCGCAGACAAGCAGGCAGCCTCGAAGGCCTCCGCGGCCTCCCCGAACCAGCAGGGGACGGCGCAGGCCCCGGCCGTCGGCACCGGGCGGAAGGCTCACGTACGCAACCGGCTCATCGTCGCCGTGGCCGTCGTGGCCGCCGCCATAGCGGGTGCCGGGGCACCGTCCGTCCTCGCCGCGTCGGAGCAACTGCACGAGACCCAGAGTCTGGTCACCCTCGCCGGGCAGACCCAGGAGACGCTCACCCTCGCGCACGCGCTGGCCGACGAACGCGACGAGGTCACCGCGTTCATCGCCGCCGGGCGGCCCGCGTCGGCCGAGCCCAGCAAGCAGCGCAGCGACCGCGTCGACACCCAGGTCGCGGAGCTCCGCGCCGACACCGGCGGCTCCGCAGCGCTGCGGGAGACGGTCGAGAGCGCCGAGTCCATCGCCGGCGTGCGCCAGGCGGCGCTCACCGGCAGGAGCAGCGCGCTCGAGGCGCACACGGCGTACACCGCGGTCGTGACCGAACTCCACGCCCTCGCCGAGGAACTGGCCGAGAGGCTGCCGCCCCGCGCCGGCGGCGGCGCCCATGCGCTCGCCGAACTCGACACCGCCGTCCAGCAGGCCGCCGCCGCCCGTGGACTGCTCGTCGCCGCGCTCAGCGTCCCGAAGACCACCGAGACGGTCATCGACCCCACCACCGGGCTGCCCACCACCACGACCGGTGTTTCCGTCGCCGACGAGAAGCAGCGCGACGCCCTCACCGCCGCCGCCCAGCAGGCCCGCGTCCGCTCCGACGCGGCCCTCGCCCAGTTCCGCGAGACCGCGCCCGCCGCCGGCCGCTCCTCGTACGACTCCACCGTCACCGGCCCCGAGGCCGCCGCCGCCGACACGTACCTGGCCGACCTCACCGACCAGCCCACGCTCTCCGGCGGCGAGGCCCGCACCAGCGCCAAGAAGGTCGACGCGGCGCTCTCCGCCCGGGTGGACCTGATGCGCGGCGCCGAGTCCTCCCTGTACGACCGGCGCACCAAGGACCTCGCGCAGCTGCGCGACGAGGACGTCACCGCGCTGGAGATCCGCGTCGCCGTCCTCGGCGCCCTGATGCTCCTCGCCGTCGGCGTGGCCACCGGCATGGCCCGCTCCCTCACCCGCCCGCTCGCGGTGCTGCGCATCGGCTCCGCCCGGGTCGCCAAGGACCCGGCGAACGAGGAACCCGTCAAGTTCACGGGACGCAACGACGAGTTCGCCCAGGTCGTACGCTCCGTCAACGCGCTCCACGCGCACACCCTCGCCCTGCACGAGCGGCTCGCGCCCCTGGAGGGCGACCGCAAGCACCTCATCGGCCAGCGCCAGACGATGGCCGACGACCGTGACCGGCTGCGCGCCGAACTCGCCGACGCCACGGCCCACCTGACGAAGGTCCAGCACAGCGTGCACGCGACCTTCGTCAACCTCGCGCTGCGCTCCCTCGGTCTCGTCGAACGGCAGCTCGCCGTCATCGAGTCGCTGGAGGAGCGCGAGCAGGACCCCGACCGGCTCGCCACGCTGTTCAAGCTCGACCACTTCGCGACCGTCATGCGCCGCCACAGCGAGAACCTCCTCGTCCTCGCCGGTCACGAGCACGTCCAACACCACGCCGGCCCCGTCCCGCTCGTCGACGTCGTCCGCGCCGCGGTCAGCGAGATCGAGCGCTACGACCGCGTCCGCATCGCCGCACTGCCGCCGGGCGCGCACGTCGCCGGGTTCGCCGCCGACGACCTCAGTCACCTCCTCGCCGAACTCCTGGAGAACGGCACGTCGTTCTCGCCGCCGGAGATGACCGTCGAGATCTCGGGCCGGCCCACGGAGGACGGCGAGGTCACCCTCTCCGTCCAGGACGGCGGCATCGGCGTCGCCCCCGACCGGCTCGCCCGGCTCAACTCCCGCCTCGGCGACTTCGACCCCGACGCGCCCTACGAGCAGGAGGACGGCCAGGGCCTCGGTCTCGGCCTGTACGTCGTCGCCCGCCTCGCCCACCGGCTCGGCACCCCCGTACGGCTCCAGCCGCACGGCTCGGGCGGCACCGTCGCGGTCGTCGTCCTGCCCAAGGCCCTGCTGGCCCCCACGCCCGCCGTGCCCGTGGGAACCCCGGCCTCGCTCACCCCCTCGCTCTCCCTGCCGGGTGCCGACGCCGAGGCCAACGCGAACGTCCTGCCCGGCCGTTCCGTCGCCGTACGCCAGCCCGAGGGTGACGGTGACCCGCTGATCGAGGCGGCCGAGCGGGCCCTGCTGGCGAGGGAGGCCGTGGGGACGGCCGCCGAAGCCGCCGAGACCACCGGGAACGTCGTACCGGAAGACGACGAACCCGGGGCCGGCCCCCTGACCGGGGCCGAGTCCGTGTCCGAGACGACGATGGAGCTCTTCGCTCCGGTGGCCCCGGGGAAGGGCGCCGACGAGGAGAGCGACGACCACATCGCCGCCGACGGCACCGACGCCGACGATCCGTACACGATCGAACCCGACACCCACGAACGCGCCGCCGACGAAGGAAGCACGGCGCGCACGGCGGAGGTGTCCCGGGCCGGGATGGAGGGACCGGGGAACGAGGAGCCCCCGCGCCTCACCGACAAGGGTCTGCCCAAGCGCACGCCCAGGATCACCGCGCCCACGCCCACGGCACCCCCGCCGCGCGCGGGGGGTGTGAACGCCGACGAGCTGCGCCGTCGGCTCGGCGGGTTCCACCAGGGAGCCAAGGAGGGGCGCCGCGACGTCGAGGCGGAGATCGCCGAGCAGTCGGGTGAGACGCGGATGCCCGCGGCACGTGAGTACCGGACAGAGGCAGTTGACACCACGGGGGGCACTTCCGAGGAGGAAAGCAGTTGACCGCGCCCATGACCTTCGGACTGAGCAGTGAAGCCCGCAACCTGCACTGGCTCCTGACCAACCTCGTCGAGGAGGTGCCGGGACTGCTGTCGGTCGCGGTGGTCTCCTCCGACGGCCTGCTGTTGCTCTCCTCCGACCCCGGCAGAAACGCCGAGGCCCGCCAGATGCCGCCGGAGCGGACCCAAGGCCCCCGGGGCTCCGCCGCCGACCTGGCCACCATCGTCTCCGGCATCGGCAGCCTCACCATCGGTGCCGCCAAGCTGATGGAGTCCGGCGGGGTCAAGCAGACGATGGTCGCGATGGACGCCGGCAGCCTCTTCGTGATGTCGATCAGCGACGGCTCGCTGCTCGGCGTGCACGGCGCCCCCGACTGCGACATGAGCGTGGTGGCGTACCACATGGCGCTCTTCGTGGGCCGCGCCGGCCACGTCCTCACCCCGGAACTCCGCAGTGAACTCCGCAAGTCCCTGGAGGCCGAGGCGGCCGGGAGCCCTCGGTGAGCGCCGGCCAGAGCCAGGGACCGGGACACGGGCCGGGCCAGCGGAAGAACAGGGCGCGTGCCCACGACCCCGGCAAGCCGAGGCGGCCGGGTCCGCCGAAGGGCGCGAGGAAGCAGTCCGTGAAGCTCCCCGTGCGGGGCGGCGACCGCAAACCCGCCCGCGTACGCCCCTACTCGCTCACCGGCGGCCGTACCCGCTTCGGCCACGTCCTGCTCGTGGAGACGTTCGTCGCCGTTCTCGAAGCTCCGGCGGAGCGACGGGAGTTGGCCGGCGGACCCGCCCACCTGCCGGGCGGCGGGGGCGGTTCGCCCCCCTCCAAGGTGATGCCCGAGATGCGGGCCATCGTCGAACTCTGCCGCCGTATGCGGACGGTGGCGGAGATCTCCGCGCTGCTGAAGATGCCGCTCGGTGTGGTCCGCGTCCTCCTCAGCGATCTCGCGGACCAGGGAAAGATCCGTGTGTACGGAACAGGTCACGGCCCGGGACAGCCGGACCGCGCTCTGCTGGAAAGGGTGCTGAGTGGACTCCGCCGTCTCTGACGCCGCCTCGGCCGGCGTCACTCCCGACGCCCCGGCCGGCGTCACCCCGGGCGTCGACGACGACGCCCCCCGCGTCGAGGTCGACGCCGACGCTCCTCGCGTCGACCCCGCCGCCGTGCGCGCCCGGCTCGGCGCACCCGGCGTCGACGTGGACGCGCCCCCGCCCGGGGGCTACGCCCGCGCCGCGTCCCGCGGTCTCGACCGCCTCGCCGACACCGCGGCGACCGGGCCCGGGGCGGAGCCCGAGGAGGAACTGAAACCCTGGCAGTCCGACCTCAGCCGGGCCCCCATCGCCACGAAGATCGTGGTGGCGGGCGGCTTCGGCGTCGGTAAGACCACCTTCGTCGGCGCGGTCTCCGAGATCACCCCGCTGCGCACCGAGGCGCTGATGACCGAGGCCAGCGCCGGCACGGACGACCTCTCCGCCACACCGGACAAGCTCACCACCACCGTGGCCATGGACTACGGCCGCATCACCCTCGACGACGACCTCGTCCTCTACCTGTTCGGCACGCCCGGCCAGGAGCGGTTCTGGTTCATGTGGGACGACATGGTGCGCGGCGCGATCGGCGCCGTCGTCCTCGCCGACACCCGCCGCCTCGGCGACTGCTTCCCCGCGCTCGACTACTTCGAGAGCAGCGGACTGCCGTACGTCGTCGCGGTCAACGTCTTCGACGGCAGTGTGCGCTACGAACCCGAGGACGTCCGGGAGGCGTTGACCGTACCCGCGCACGTACCTGTCATGATCATGGACGCACGCAAGCGGGCCTCCGCGATGGAGACGCTGCTGGCGCTGTGCGGGCACGCGATATCCCTCAGCCCCGAGTAGTCCCTCCCGCGGGGAGGCACACGGGACGCCACGGACGAACCAGGAGACCTGTCCGGATGCGGAAGATTCTCGTCGTCGGAGCAGGCCAGTCCGGGCTGCACCTGGCCCTCGGACTCCAGTCGCACGGGTACGAGGTCACCCTGATGTCCAATCGGACCCCCGACGAGATACGCGCCGGCCGGATCATGTCCACCCAGTGCATGTTCGACTCGGCACTGCGCCACGAGCGCGACCTCGACCTGAACTTCTGGGAGTCCCAGGCCCCGAGGATCGAGGGCGTCGGCGTCTCCGTCGCCGACGCGGACGGCGAGCGCGCCGTCGACTGGGTCGGCCGGCTGCGCGGGTACGCGCAGGCCGTCGACCAGCGGGTCAAGATGGCCGGCTGGCTGGAGACGTTCGCCCGGCGCGGCGGCCAGCTGGTCGTCCACGGCGCCGCCGTCTCCGACCTCGACTGGTTCTCCCGCGTCTACGACCTCGTGCTCGTCACCGCGGGCAAGGGCGAACTGGTGCGGCTGTTCGCCCGTGACGCCGCCCGCTCGCCCCACACCGAGCCGCAGCGCGCGCTCGCCGCCGTGTACGTGCACGGCCTGGGCCCCCGCCCCGAGCACCCGCAGTTCGACGCGGCCCGCTGCAACCTGGTGCCCGGCCTCGGCGAACTCATCGTCCAACCGGTCCTCACCACCTCCGGCCGGGCCGACGCCCTGTTCTGGCTGGGCCTGCCCGGCGGCCCGCTCGACGTCTTCGACGGCGTCGGCGGCCCCGAGGAGCAGCTCGCCCTGACCCTCGACCTCATGAAGCGGTACGTCCCCTGGGAGTACGCGCGCGCCGCCGGGGCCGAGGTGACCGACGCGGGAGCGGCGCTGACCGGCCGTTACACCCCCGTCGTCCGGCACCCGGTGGCACGGCTCCCCGGCGGTGTCCCGGTGCTGGGCGCCGGGGACGTCGTCGTGGCCAACGACCCGCTGACCGGGCAGGGCGCGAACTCGGCGACCAAGTGCGCGGCCGTCTATCTCGCGGCGATCCTCGACCACGGGGACGGGGAGTTCGACGAGGCGTGGATGCGGCGGACGTTCGAGCGCTTCTGGCAGCTCGCGGGGCCCGTCACCAAGTGGACCAACACGATGCTGGCTCCGCCGGCCGAGCACGTGCTGGAGCTGGTGGGCGCGGCCGAGGGGCTGCCGGTGGTGGCGGATCGTTTTGCCAACGGGTTCGACGATCCGGCGGATTTCGAGGGGTACTTCTACGACGCGGAGAAGACCCGGGCGTATCTCTCCGAGGTCTCCGGGGGGTAGCGGTTCCCCGCGCGCCCGGCCTAGGGCCCTTCTGACCGATCTTCGCGGCGTCGCCACGCCCGGCACGCCCTCTCGCCGCACCGGGGGAAAGCCCACGTACGTCCAGTACGAGGTCTTCCGCCCGGCACGCCGAGAGCACGCACCGAACGCCGCTCCTTCTCCCACGGAGATCCGTCAGAAGGGCCCTAGAGGGACGGGAGCTTCGGTGCGTCGGGGCCGGGCGCCGTCTCCGCCTTCCTGAGACCGGCCAGCTGGGCCGGGGTGAGGGAGGCGAGGAGTTCCTCGATCTCGTCCAGGCGGTCGGACGCGGTGTCGCGTTCCCTGGTGTGCCGTTCGGCGAGGGTGAGCTGACGGTCGAGGGCCACGCGGGCCCTGCGGGCGAGGGCAGCGGTGTCCTGTTCGCCGCCGGTCAGCCGCTCGACGGTCTCGGCGCGCTCCCGGGCGACCTGCCCGATCACATGACCCTGCTCCAGGGCCCGTTGCGGGTCGCCGGTCATCAGCAGCCGTAGGTACGGGGAGAGCGCGGTGCTGCTGTTCTGGTACTGCTGCCGGGCCAGCCGGCCGGCCGCGCCCCGGCTGTCGTGCAGGGCCAGGCGGGCCCTCGCGAGCCGCCGGTCGAGGCCCGCCACCACCGCCCGCTGCCTCGTCAGCTCGCGGTCGGTGGCGGTGTACTCCTCGGCGGCCTTCTCGGTCTCCCGGTACAGGCGCCGCAGATCGGTGAGGAGATCGGCGACCGGGCGCTCGCCGGGCGGTTCCGGCGCCGCCGCGACCGGAGCGGGGGCGCCGGTGAGGAGGGCGCCGGCCGTGAACGCCGTCACCGTCGCCGTACCGACCAGGCGCAGCAGCCTTCCTGACATGACATCACCTCCCGTGCACGGGTGGGCCGTCCACCTCGCACCGGCAGGATGGGAGGAGCCGCGGCAGGGCGCGCGCCGGGTGGACCGTTCGCCGCCCGGGTGTCACTCGTCGGTGGGGTCCGGGCGCACGGGCGGCGTGGCGGACGAACGCGCCGGGGAGCCCGGCCGGGACCAGGGCCACCTCGGGCGGCGGGAGGGATCGGCGTCGGGGGCGTACTCGTACTTCCACAGCTGGTGCATGAAGCCGCCCCGGCCGGCGTCGACCCGGCGGTACACGAGCACGGTCGGCGGGCCGCCGGCCGTGCCCGGGACCGGGACCCGGTACGTCTTCGGGGGGTGCCCGGTGATGCCGAGCAGCACGGGCAGGACGCGCCCGTCGAGGGGGCCGCCCACGAAGGGGGTGTCTTGGCTTTTCACCGGACCAGTGTCACAGCAGGTGGCTCGCGTCGCCGACGACGGGGAGGATGCGGCGGGCCAGCGAGCCGACGGCGCCCGCGGAGGTCTCGACCGTCAGGGCGTGCCGTACGGCGGCGGCGGTCTGGGGGTCGCGGCCGGCGGTCGCGGTGAGGCAGGCGACGAACTGCTCGACGAGCCAGTCACGGAGCTCGCCGACGTCCGGCTGTTTGCCCTCGTCGAGCCAGATGAGGGAGGCGGCCTCCACGGAGGTGATCCACATCCTGACGGTCATCCGCAGCCGCAGGCCCGGTTCGGCCACCTCCAGATGGCGCAGGATGTGGTCGGCGGCGGCGCGCCGGACCCCGTCCACGATGGCCGTGGCCCGGGAGGTCTCCACGACACTGCCGCCCTGGAGGAGAGCGCTGAAACCGGTGGCGTGCTCGTCCACGAAGGTCAGATAGCGGTCGAGGGCGCGGGCCAGGCGGCTGGTGAGGGGGCCCTCGGCGGGCTCGTCGAAGCAGTGCTCCAGCTCCTCGGCGGCCGAGCGCAGGGCCGCCTCGTAGAGCTGCTGCTTGCCGCCGGGGAAGTAGCGGTAGACGAGGGGGCGCGAGACGCCGGCCGCCTCCGCCACGTCGTCGAGGGAGACGTCCTCCGGCGCGTGGTGCGCGAACAGCTCCAGCGCGGCGTCCAGCAGCTGGCTGCGCCGCTCTTCCACGCTGAGCCGACGGTACGCGCGGGTGGGGGCCTCGGACGTCATACCTCGCAGGGTAGTCGGGGGTGCGGGGTGGGCCGTGCGGTTCGCGTCAGGGGGCGGGGGTGCCCGTCTCGTCGGCGGGTGCGGGTGGGTGGGGCTTCTCGCGCAGTTCCCCGCGCCCCTGAAAAGCAGGGGCTACGCCCCCTGCTTTTCAGCTCTGCGGGCCCGTGTTTCAGGCCCGCAGGCCCGTGCTATCAGGCCCGCGGGGCCGTATTCAGGCTGGCAGGGCCTGGGCTTTCAGGGGCGCGGGGAACTGCGCGACCAGCCCCCACGCACCCGCACCCGACAACGCACCCCCCGGCCGCCCACACGTACCGCACCCTCCGGCCGGCCACACGTACCGCACCCGCTCCGGAAACGGCTACGCCAGCAACCCCGAGGACCGCCACATCCGCCGCCCCACCCCCCGCAGAACCCCGATGTCGTCCAGGAAGTCGGTCAACCGCTTCGCCCCGGTCTGCATGACGTCCCGCCGATGCGCACTCGCCCGCACCTGCGCGAGCGCCGCCCGCCGGTCGAGGCCGACGTTCGTGTAGACCTCGGGGTTGATGAACGCCACCGCGAAGACGCGGGCGAACTCCCCGGAGGTGACCCGCGTGAAGCTCCGGGACAGCCGCGGAGCGGTCACCATCTGGCGCCGCAGCTCCTCGCGGGCATAGCGCACGTGCCGGGCCTCCTCGACGACATGGATCCGGGTGACGCCCCGGACGAGCGGCTGGACGCGCTCGTCCGGGAAGGTCAGCCGCTGCATCCAGTCGAGGATCTCCTCACCGAGGAGGGTGGAGGTGAAGGACCCGGGGGTCGTCGAGATCGTCTTGAACAGGCGCCCCAGGTTGTGGTGCAGCCGGCTCACCGGGTAGTACGGGGTGTCCCCCTTGCTGATCAGCCGGGCGAACATCTTCGAGTGCCGGCACTCGTCCTCGATCTCCGTCAGCGCGTAGCGGACGTGCGCGCTCGTCGCGGCCTTGTCGTAGATGTGCCGGACGAGCAGCTGCATGAGGATGATCTCGAACCAGATACCGAGGGAGGCCAGCGCCGCCGCCTCGTGCTGGGACAGGGCGATCCGCTGCTCCTCCGACATCCTCCGCCACATCGGCGTCCCGTACAGGGACACCAGCTCAGGCGGCCAGAACCACTTCCCCTCCTCGAAGGGGGCGTCCCAGTCCAGTTCCTTGTCCGGGTCGAAGGAGTGCTTCGCGGAGGACACGAGCAGCCGCTCGGCCACCTGTTCCCGGTCCTTGAGGAGTCCGAGCGCGTCGCGCAGCACCTCCGCCTCCGACACCGGGCTGGTCGTGTTCAGCGAGGGCACCGTGGTCATGGCTGTCGCAGCTCCTCGTAGGGAAGTCCGTACCGTTACCGGCGGTCATCGCTTATGAGACTACTTGTCAGCAAGGCCGTCAATCCTTTGCGCGCCACTTGTCGACGACCGGCGGACCGAACGGCCGGGTCCCCGCCGGGACGGCACGTGCAGTAGCGTGCTGGCGTGTCCATGCCTCCACCGCAACACCAGCCGCAGCCCCAGCCGTACGGTCAGCAGCCCCAGCAGCCCGGCCCGTACGGCCAGCCGTACCCGCCGCAGTCGCACCCGCAGTCGCAGCCTCAGCAGCCGTACGGTCAGCAGCCGTACGGCCAGCCGTACCCGCCGCAGCAGCCCGGTCCGCCGCACCCCGGGGGATGGCAGCCCCCGCCGCCGCAAAAGAGCCGCGTGGGTCTGGTCCTCGGGATCGTCGGCGGGGTCGTCGCGCTCATGGTGGTCGTCGCGGTGGGGCTGTGGGTCGTCGGTACGCAGAGCACGAGCGGGTTCCCCGAGGCCGAGTACAAGCTGGCGCTGCCCAAGACCGTGCTGGACGACGAGTACAAGCTGGCCCAGGACCTCTCCGACTCCTCGGGGCAGCAGGTGGCCGAGGAGGCGGAGGGCGCCTGGGACGCCCGGGACGTCAAGGCCGCCGTCGGGCAGTACACCGCGGCGGACGGGGCCCAGGGCGCCCTGATCGTCTCGGGCATGTACGGCCGGTTCAAGAACACCGACGCCGCCCGCGACAACATGCTGAAGGGCGCGGCCGAGGTCGACTCGATCACGGTCGTCGTGCAGCCCGAGGACTTCACCCCGGGCGACTCCGGCCTCACCATCAGCTGCCAGGTGGTCACCCAGAAGCAGTCCGGCAGCGAGATCACGTACCCGATGTGCGCCTGGGCCGACGGCAACACCGGGGCCTCCGTCGCGGAACTCGGCGCGGCGAGCGTCGGACAGGACCCTTCGAAGGTGGACGTCGAGGCCTTCGCGGAGCGGACCCTCAAGGTCCGCTCCGAGATCCGGCAGCCGATCGGCTGACGGGAGCAGATCGGCTGAGGGCGGCGGATCAGCCGACGGCGGCGTCCGGCAGGAGCGGCGCCGCCGGACCGGCCGGGAACGAGGTGCGCAGGGTGAAGGCGTACGGCGTGGGGCCGTGGGCGCGCTGGTGGAGGAGCCGTTCCTCCGCCTCGGCCACGGTGGGGCGGTGACCGGCCGGTACCCACCACAGGGTGGCCATCGCCTCGGCCACCTGCTCGAAGAACTCCCGCCTGCGGGACAGCAGCTCCCGGTGCTGCCCCTGGTACATGAAGGCGGTCAGGGTGTCGGTGTCCCGCCACACCGACATGTTGATGATCAGCCACTCGTCGCCGAGGACGGGCACGTCCGTGGCGTTGCCGGAGTCGCTCTGCAGACGCCAGACGAAGCCGGCGGAGGAGTCGGCGACCGCGTTCACGGGATCGAGCCCGTCCACGAAGTCTTTCAACAGCGGTGAGTCCAGAGGGGCCTTGAGGCGGGCGATGTTGACCTGGGCGAGTTCGTACGGGGCGGTCGTCATGGGCGCACGATAGGCCGGAGCGGTCCGGCCATCACACCCTTTATCTCGGCTGGTGGCCCCGCGGAGGGGGCGCTGCCGTCAGCCGGAGCCCCCGAGCACCGCCCGCATCACCTCCCGCGCGATCGGTGCCGCGTCCCCGCCCCCGCTGATCTCCCCCCGCACGGCCTCCGCGTCCTCCACCACCACCGCCACGGCCACCTCGGGTTCGAGCGCGTCGTCGGACTGGGCCCAGCCGATGAACCAGGCGAAGGGGGTGCCGGAGTTGCCGATGCCGTGCTGGGCGGTGCCGGTCTTGCCGCCGACGGTGGCGTGGGGCAGGGCCGCGTTGGCGCCGGTGCCGTCCTCGACGACGCCCCGCATGAGGTCGCGCAACTGCCGTGCGGTGCCCGGGTCCATGGCGCGCCGGAGCGTGCGCGGGCCCGGGCCGGCGACCGTGCGCCCGTCCGCCGTGGTGGTGCGCTCGACGAGGTACGGCGACGGTACCGAGCCCCCGTTGGCGACGGCCGCCGTGACGAGAGCCATCTGCAGAGGAGTGGCCCGGGTGTCGTACTGCCCGATGGAGGACAGGGCGAGCTGGGCCCGGTCCATCTCGGTGTCGAAGTTGCTGGGCGCGACCCGGAACGGGATGCGCAGCCCCGCGTTGTCGAAACCGAAGGCGCGTGCCGTGTCCGTCATGGAGCCGAGGCCGACGTCCACGCCCAGCTTCGCGAAGACCGTGTTGCAGGACCACTCGAAGGCGTAGCGCAGGGAGGCGTTCTCGCAGCCCTCGACCTCGTTGGAGAGGGACGTCGTGGTGCCCGGCAGGGTGTACGGGGCGGGGGAGCGGGTGCGGGCGTCGACGTCCGTGACCACCCCGGTGTCCAGCGCGGCGGCGGCCGTCACCACCTTGAACGTCGAACCGGGCGGATAGGTCTGCCGTACCGCCCGGTTGAGCATCGGTCTGCTCGCGTCCCCGTTGAGCCGTGTCCACGCCGCGGTCACCCCGGGGCCGTTGCCGGAGAGCACTCCGGGGTCGTACGAGGGGCGCGAGACCAGGGCCAGGACGCGCCCGGTGGCCGGTTCGAGCGCGGCGACCGCGCCCCGGCGTGCGCCGAGCCCGAGATACGCCGCCCGCTGCGCCGCGTCCCGCAGGGTGGTGACGACCTCGCCGCCGGCGTTCTGGTCGCGGGTGATGTCGTTCCACAGGGGGAGGAAGGAGAGCAGCGGGTCGCTGCCGTCGAGGAGGGAGTCCTCCGCGTCCTCCAGGAAGGTCGTGCCGTACACCTGCGAGGCGAAGCCCGTGACCGGCGCGTACAACGGGCCGTCCCTGTACGTCCGTTCGAAGCGGAGCTGCTCGCCCGTGTCCTTCGAGCCGGTGACCGGGCGCCCCTCGACCACGATGTCCCCGCGCGGCTGGCTCCACCGGGCGATCACCGGGCGGCGGTTGGCGGGGCTGTCGTCGTAGGCCCGGGACTGGAAGACCTGGACGCGGGTGGCGTTGACGAGGAGCGCGACCAGCAGCAGGGCGCAGAGGGCGGCGGCGCGGCGGATGTAGGTGGTCATGCGCTCCGGACCTCCGGGCCGGTGCTCGTGCTCGGGGGGACGGGCCCGGTGTCGGCCTGCCTCCTGGCCGAGTCGCTCATGCGGATCAGCAGGGCCACGATGATCCAGTTGGTGACGACGGAGGAGCCGCCCTGGGCGAGGAAGGGCATCGGCATGCCGGTGAGGGGGATCAGGCCGGTGACACCACCCGCGATCACGAAGACCTGCAGCGCGATGATCGAGGCGAGACCGGTGGCCAGGAGACGCCCGAACGGGTCGCGCAGGGCGAGGCCGGTGCGGAAGCCGCGCTCCACCAGCAGGGCGTAGAGCAGGAAGATCGCGGCGAGACCGGCGAGGCCCAGCTCCTCGCCCGCCGTGGCCAGGATGAAGTCGGACTTGGCGGCGAAGCCGATCAGGACGGAGTGACCGAGGCCGAGGCCGGTGCCGAGCAGCCCGCCGGCGGCGAACGAGAAGAGGGACTGGGCCAGTTGGCCCGGACCCTGGCCCGCCTCGATGGACGCGAAGGGGTTCAGCCAGTCCTCGACCCGGCTGTGGACGTGCGGTTCGAGCCAGCCGACGGCCACCGCGCCGACGCACGCCAGCAGCAGCCCCACGGCGATCCAGCCGGTGCGGCCCGTGGCCACGTACAGCATGATCACGAACAGGCCGAAGAACAGCAGTGAGGTGCCCAGGTCCCGTTCCAGGACCAGCACGCCGACGCTCAGCAGCCAGATGGTGACGATCGGGCCGAGGACCCGCCCGGTGGGCAGCTGGAGGCGCTTGAACCGCCAGATCTGACGCCCGGCGTACGCCAGCGCGTTGCGGTTCGCCGCGAGATAGCCGGCGAAGAACAGCGCGAGCAGCACCTTCGCGAACTCGCCCGGCTGGAGGGAGAACCCGGCGATCCGCACCCAGATCCGGGCCCCGTTGACCGGCGGGAACAGGATCGGCAGCGCCAGCAGGACGAGCGCGGCCACCACCGAGACGTACGCGTACCGCGCCAGTACCCGGTGGTCGCGCAGCAGGACCACGACCATGATGAACAGCGCCATCCCGAGCGTCGACCAGTTCAGCTGCGCGGGCGCCGCCTGGTCGGCCGGGGTCTCCAGGTCGAGCCGGTGGATCAGCACCAGGCCCAGGCCGTTGAGGAGTACCGCGATCGGCAGCAGCAGCGGATCGGCGTACGGCGCCCGCAGTCGCACCACCAGATGGGTCAGCAGCGCGAGCACGCCGAGCCCGGCGCCGTAGTCGGTGGCGCCGGGCGGGACGGTGCCGTTCTTCGCCAGACCGACGGCGCAGTAGCCGGACACGGAGAGCAGGACGGCCACGACGGTGAGGGTGAACTCGACGCCTCGGCGCCGGAGCAGGCGTACGGCGGGCGGGGAGGGGTCCGAGGGACCCGCCGCCAGGGTCGTTCCGGCCTTGGTGGTCATGCCCGGAACTTACCCAAATGGGCTGCCTTGCGTGTCTTGTCGCTCAGGTGCACGTGCGTGGCGTTTTGAACGCGTCGATGTAGCGGGCCGATCCCCAGGCCCATGTGCCGTCGACGAGCAGGTACCACTGTCGGGTGCCGCTGACGCTCTGGCCGTCGGCCCGGCAGTAGATCTTGACGATCTCGCCGTAGGGTGCGACCCGGACGACCGCGCCGCCGCGCGTCGGCGCGCTGCGCAGGATCAGGCCGGTGCGGGCGACGACCTCGCCCTTGACGATCTGCTTGCTCTCGCGGGGGTCCTCCTGTCCGGCACCGGCGGCGGGAGTCGTGGCCGCGAACGCCACGAGAGCGCCACCGGCAGCCGCTATACCGAACCGCATGAGCAGATTCCTCAGGGACATCTGATGCTCCTCCAGGAGAAAAGGGGGCGAGTATGACTAATCGCCACGTTAGGAGGAGCGTGGGCGGGGCGCCTTTCGCGATGGGCCATCAGGGAAACGCCGCTCACGGGGGAGCGGGGCCGACTTCGATGCGCGCAGCGGCCCGGCAGGCCCTGAACGGGCGGTGGCGCGGCCCCGCCGTTCCGGGAGAGTGGGGAACTGCTGGGTCAGCCCCCGCCGTTGCGGGAGAGCGGGGAACTGCGGGGTCAGCCCCCGCCGGCCGGCAGTCGCAGAACGGCGGACGCACCACCGTCCACCGCGTTCCCGAACTCCAGCCGCGCCCCCAGCACCTCCGCCTGCCCCACCGCGATCGTCAGCCCCAGACCGTGCCCCTTGCTGGAGCCCTCGGTCCGAAACCGCTGCGGCCCCTCCGTCACGAGGTACTCCGGGAACCCGTCCCCGTGATCCCGCACGCTCACCACGGCGCCCTCGGCCGCAGCCTCCACGGTCACCACCACCGGAGGCCGCCCGTGCTTGTGCGCGTTGGCCACGAGGTTGCCCAGCACCCGCTCCAGCCGCCGCCGGTCCGTCTCCACGCACGCGTCCTCGACGACCCGGACCACGGTGTCACCGCTCGCGTGCGCGGCCACCCGCTCGGCCAGCCCCCCGAGCCGGATCGCGTCCAAGTCCAGTTGCTCGCCGCCCGCGTCCAGCCGTGAGATCTCCAGCAGATCCTCGGTCAGCGTCCGCAGCGCGCCGACCCGGTCCCGCACCAGCTCCGTCGGCCGCCCCGGCGGCAGCAGCTCGGCCGCCGCGTGCAGCCCGGTCAGCGGCGTCCGCAGCTCGTGGGCGACATCCGCCGTGAACCGCTGCTCGCCGACCAGCTTCCGCTGCAGCGTGGACGCCATGGTGTCCAGCGCCGCCGCCACGGCGGCCACCTCGTCCCGGTGACGCGACGGATCCGTCGTGCGGGGGTCGCCGACCCGCGCGTCGAGGTCGCCCGCGCTGATCCGCCGGGCCACCTGCGAGGTCGCGCGCAGCCGCCGGGTGACCCCGGTGACGCCGAGCGCGCCCACGGCCAGCGTCACCCCGATCGCCAGCGCCGAGGAGCCCAGGATGGCCCGGTCGAGGTTCTCGATCGTGGCCGCGCTCTGCGCGTAGTCGATCCGCACGGCCAGGGTCCGCCCGTCGGCGGGGGCGGCCGCCCACATCGAGGGATGCCCGCCGGCCACCCCGACCATCGTGCCGCGCCGCCCGCTCACCGCCAGCTCGCGCAGCGGCCCCGGCAGGCCCCGCGGGTCGAGGGCGGAGTCGGGCGGCAGCCGGTTCCCGGCCTCGTACGCCCGTGCCGCCTCGTCGAGGCGGGCGAGCGCCCGTGAGCGGGCGTCGCTGACGGTCCTGTCGGTGACGGAGACATGCACGAGGGCGCCGAGCAGCGCCGCCAGCCCGCAGCACATCACGGTGATGAACGCCAGGGCCTTCCAGGTGAGCGAGGAGGCCCAGCGGCGCAGGGCGAACCGTTTCCGCGCGGTTCTCGCCCCGCTCATCGAGGGCCGCCGGACGACGAGGGGCGGGCGGAGGCGGCCGGTTGCGTCGCCGTGGCGGTGGGGGACGGGCGGCCCGGTCCGCCCACGCGCAGGATCTCGTCACGGGTGAGCAGCATCGCCTGCTGCTCCTCGTCCCAGGTCCACTGGGTGCGGTACTCGTAGCCGACGATCGCCGCGGGGGAACGGATGATCACGGTACGTCCGGCCAGCTCGACCGCGAGCACCGCGTCGTCGCCGGCCAGCACCTGCACCAGCCGGTCCGCCCGGAGCGTGTACATCCGCACCGCCGTCTGGTTGCCGGGCAGCAGCCGGAAACCGAGCACCAGGTCGTCGTGCCCGTCGCCGGTGAGGTCCCGGTAGTAGGCCCGCAGGACGGGGCACTCGGCACGGTCCCCGTGCGCGTCGCAGTCCGCCATGCGGGCGGTGGTGCCGGCGTAGGCAGCGTCGGACCCGGAGTACATCTCCGGATGCGCGGCGATCTCCGCGCGTACGACCGCCACCGGGTCCACCGCGCGGATGTCCCTGCCGGGGATGTCGACGCCCTTGACGACCTCCGTCTCGGCCTCGCCGTAGTCGTAGGCGGGGGAGGAGGCGGGCGGCTCCCCGGGCCACAGCCGGGTCGGCCCGCTCGCGGTGGGCGTCGCCCCCGCGCTCACCAGGCCCCCGGAGTCACCACAGGCCCCCAGCAGCAGGGCGGCGGCCGACGCGAGGACGGCCACACGCGCGGGACGGCTGGGCACGCTGGGCACCACGGGACTCCTGGGGGCGTCGATACGGTCCAGTACACCCTATTCGTGCGGAAGTACCGCGTCCGCGCCCGGGCCGGGAGTGCGGTGTCCTGCGAGCGGGTCGGGAGTGCCGCGCCGACCGGCTCGGGGCTGGAGCGCTGCGCCCGGCGGTCGGCTCGGGAGGGCCGTGCCCGTTCGCTACTCGGCCAGCTCCTCCAGCAGCCGGACCGTCGCCAGCCCCGTGTGCAGATACTCCACGAACAACTCGTTGTGCAGCGCCCACGGCGAACGGCGGGTGCGGATCAGCCGGATCGCCTCCTCGGCGGAGTGCCCGTCACGGATCAGGGCGTGCGCCACGACCAGACCGGACCGGTTGTACCCGCTGTAGCAGCGCACGAGAACCCGCTTGCCGTCCTCCAGCGCGTCGCACGCCGCCTGCGCCAGCCGCATCACACCCGCCAGCTGCGTACCGTCCAGCGGTCCGTCCGGGATCGGCCACACATGGTGCTCGACACCGTCGTCCGGCCCGTACCCAGGCAGCCGCAGCAGGGTCAGCACCAGATCGAACTCGTCGCGTACGACCGCGAACTCGATGTCCCCGGTGCCGGTCCGCCCCGCGAACTCGTGCCCGCCCATCCACAGCCCCGGCACGATCTCGCTCCACGGTTCGCCCGGAGCCGGCACACCCGGTTGCTTCCTGCGCGTCCGCAACGGCGCCTCCCCAAGCCCCTGACGACAGGTCGTCACCCCAAAGGTAACCGGGTTCTTGCCGATGGAGCACCCGCCTGTTCCCATGGTCGTGGGGTGATGGTGCATGAGCCGACTGCGCGTCATACCGACCTGGCGGCACGGACAGGAACGCTTGTACGTGTGCCGGACCGACGGGAGGAACGTCGCCTGGTACGACCGTGAGGCGGGCCGGGTGAACCTCCTCAGCGAGGAGCTGAGGGAGGACGTACTGGCCGTACTGGGCCCCTTCGTCACCGGCCCGGTCGCCGTGGGCCCGCCGCCCCCGCCCACCCCCGCCGAACTGGCCCGGCTGAGCCTCCACCCGGACGACGACCTGGCCCCCAACCGCCCCGGCGAGGCGCTCCTGATCGCCCTCGACCGTGCTCCCGGAACCCCGCGCCGGCTGCGCCCCGACCCCCGCCGCCGCGCCCTGGCCGCCGAGCAGGCGGTCGGCGACGCGCTGGACCGGCTGGAGGGCGCCGGCTGGCACACCCTGCACTCCGTGCCACTGCCCGGCGGCGACCGCATCCACCACCTGCTGATCGGCCCCGGAGGACTGTTCTGCGTACGGTCCCTGCACGCGCGCGGGCAGCGCGTCGTCGTCACCGACCCGATGGTCGCCGTCGGCCGTCACGAGCCCCGCGCGCTGCTGCGCGCGCTCCGCGCCGAAGCCGACCGCGCCTCCTACGCCCTCACCGCCGAGGTCCGTCCCGTCCTCGCACTCACCGAGCCGGCCGGCCTCGACATCACGACGCCGCCACGCGAGGTCCGCGTCCTGCGCGCCACGGACCTCGCCCGACTCGCCCGCACGGGCGGGCGGCTCAAGCCGGCGGACGTGGAGGGCCTGCACGCGACGGCACGGGACCGGCGGACATGGACCCGCGTGTAGACCGTCACGGCAGCGGGTGTGCGGCCTCCGGGTCGAGCAGCGGCGCCAGCAGGTCGCCGTGGGCCCGGAGGCGGGGGGCGATGTCCGGGGCGCGGAACACCAGGCGCGCGGGGGAGGCGCACTCCTCCACCTCGGTCCACGTCACCGGCGCGGAGACGGTCGGCTCGGCGCGGGCGCGCAGCGTGTAGGGCGCGGCCGTGGTCTTGCGGCCGGCGTTCTGGCTCCAGTCCACGAACACCTTGCCGGGGCGCAGGCTGCGGTTCATCCGGTGCACGACCAGGCGGGGCAGCGCCTTCTCGGCCTCGACGGCGAGCTCCCTGGCGTACTCCGACACCCGCTCCGAGGTCGCCCCGCGCACCGCCGCCAGCAGATGCAGCCCCTTCGACCCGGACGTCTTGGCGTACGCCTCGATCCCGTCCGACGCGAGCCGCTCCCGCAGCCAGCGGGCGACCTCGCAGCACTCGACGATCGTCGCGGGTTCCCCCGGGTCCAGGTCGAAGACCAGCCGGTCGGCCTCGTCGCCGGAGCCGACGGTCCACTGCGGCGTGTGGAACTCCGCGACCTGGTTCGACGCCCACATCAGGCTCGCCAGGTCCTGCACCAGCACCATCCGGGCCGGACCCTCCATCCGCCGCACCTCGGCGGTGGTGACCCAGTCGGGCGTGCCCGGCGGCACGTTCTTGGTGAAGAACACCTGTCCGCCCGGCCCGTCCGGGTAACGGAGGAAGGAGACCGGGCGGTCACGCAGATGCGGCAGCAGGGCGTCCGCGGCCGTGGCGTAGTAGTGCAGCAGCTCACCCTTGGTGAAGCCCGTCGCCGGGTGGAGAACCTTCTCCAGATTGGAGAGGGCGACCCGGCGGCCCTCCACCTCGGTGATCGGTGTCATGGAAACAGAATTCCACGGTTCGCGACGAAGCGGGCTGAAGGGTGTGAACACGGCGAATCGCCCGGGGGTGGGTGGCTGGTGACCGGCGTCCGGTGCGGGCATTGGACGCCGGTCACGGGCATCGGACCGTGTGCGGTGGCCCCGTGCGCCGGGAGCGGCGAGACGCGGCGCTCCCGGCGCAGGGCCACGGGCGTACGACGTATGGGCGTACGTGGGCGGACACCCGCGTACGCGTCCCGTCGCCGCCCGCGCGGGCGCGGGGGTCACGCCCCCACGTACGCCGCCAGGTGTTCGCCGGTGACGGTCGAGCGGGCCGCGACGAGCTCGGCCGGGGTGCCCTCGAAGACCACGCGGCCGCCGTCGTGGCCGGCGCCGGGGCCGAGGTCGACGATCCAGTCGGCGTGCGCCATGACCGCCTGGTGGTGCTCGATGACGATCACCGACTTGCCCGCGTCGACGAGCCGGTCGAGCAGCCCGAGCAGCTGCTCCACATCGGCGAGGTGAAGACCCGTGGTCGGTTCGTCGAGGACGTAGATCCCGCCCTTGTCACCCATGTGGGTGGCCAGCTTCAGCCGCTGCCGCTCACCGCCGGAGAGCGTGGTGAGCGGCTGGCCGAGGGTGAGGTAGCCGAGCCCCACGTCCGCCATCCGCTCGATGATCCGGTGGGCCGCCGGGGTGCGCGCCTCACCGGAGCCGAAGAACTCCTCCGCCTCGGCGACCGACATCGCCAGCACCTCGCTGATGTCCCGCCCGCCGAAGCGGTACTCCAGCACCGACGCCTCGAACCGCTTCCCCTCGCACTCCTCGCACGGGGTGGCGACGCTCTGCATGATCGCCAGATCGGTGTAGATGACGCCGGCACCGTTGCAGGTGGGGCAGGCGCCCTCGGAGTTGGCGCTGAACAGCGCCGGCTTCACCCCGTTGGCCTTGGCGAAGGCCTTGCGGATCGGATCCGCCAGCCCGGTGTACGTCGCCGGATTGCTGCGCCGGGACCCACGGATCGCCGTCTGGTCGATCGCCACCACGCCCTCGGCCCCCGCCTGCCGGGCCATCGACCCGTGCACGAGCGAGCTCTTGCCGGAGCCGGCCACCCCGGTGACGACGGTGAGCACGCCGAGCGGGATGTCCACGTCGACGTCCTGGAGGTTGTTCGCCCGCGCCCCCCGGATCTCCAGCGCCCCGGTGGGCTGGCGCACCGACTCCTTCAGGGCCGCCCGGTCACCGAGATGACGGCCGGTGACGGTGTCACTCGCCCGCAGCCCCTCCAGCGTCCCCTCGAAGCAGACGGTGCCCCCCGCCGTACCGGCGCCGGGACCGAGGTCCACGACGTGGTCGGCGATCGCGATCGTCTCCGGCTTGTGCTCCACGACGAGCACGGTGTTGCCCTTGTCGCGCAGCCGCAGCAGCAGGTTGTTCATCCGCTCGATGTCGTGCGGGTGCAGCCCGATGGTCGGCTCGTCGAAGACATACGTGACATCGGTGAGCGAGGAGCCGAGGTGGCGGATCATCTTGGTCCGCTGCGCCTCGCCGCCGGAGAGTGTGCCCGAGGCCCGGTCGAGCGAGAGGTAGCCGAGACCGATCTCCACGAACGAGTCGAGGGTGTAGTGGAGCTTGGCGAGCAGCGGCGCCACCGACGCGTCCTCGATCCCGCGGGCCCATTCCGCCAGGTCGCGGATCTCCATCGCGCAGGCGTCGGCGATGTTGACCTTGCCGATCCGCGAGGAGCGGGCCAGCTCGCTGAGCCGGGTGCCGTCGCAGTCGGGGCACTCGGTGAAGGTGACCGCCCGGTCCACGAAGGCCCGGATGTGCGGCTGCATCGACTCGCGGTCCTTGGCGAGGAAACTCTTCTGCAGCTTCGGGATCAGCCCCTCGTAGGTGAGATTGACGCCGTTGATCTTCACCTTGGTCGGCTCGCGGTACAGGAAGTCGTGCCGCTCCTTCTTGGTGTACTCGCGGATCGGCTTCTCCTTGTCGAAGAAGCCCGACTCGGCGATGACCCGCACCACCCAGCCGTCGCCGGTGTAGGTCGGAATGGTGAACGGGTCCTCGGAGAGCGACTTGGAGTCGTCGAACAACTGGGCGAGATCGATGTCGGAGACCTTGCCCCGGCCCTCGCAGTGCGTGCACATGCCGCCGGTGCGGCTGAAACTGACCTTCTCGGTCTTGGTCTTGTCGGCACCGCGGTCGACCGTGAACCCGCCGCTCGCCGAGACCGAGGCGACGTTGAAGGAGAACGCGCCGGGCGGGCCGATGTGCGGCTTGCCCAGCCGGCTGAAGAGGATGCGCAGCATCGCGTTGGCGTCGGTGGCGGTGCCGACGGTGGAACGCGGGTCGGACCCCATCCGCTGCTGGTCGACCGTGATCGCGGTGGTCAGCCCGTCGAGCACGTCCACCTCGGGCCGCGCCAGGTTCGCCATGAAACCTTGGAGGAACGCGCTGTACGTCTCGTTGATCAGCCGCTGCGACTCGGCGGCGATCGTGTCGAACACCAGCGAACTCTTCCCCGAGCCCGAGACGCCCGTGAACACCGTCAGCCGGCGCTTGGGGATCTCGATGCTGACGTTCTTGAGATTGTTCTCCCGCGCCCCGTGCACACGGATCAGATCATGGCTGTCGGCGGCGTGCGGCCCGGGAGACCGCTCCTGCGTCCCCGCCCTCGTGGCCTTGGTCATCGTTCCTCCATCTGTCGTGCGGAGCCGCGTCCCGCGGTCCCGCCGGCGTCGCCCGACCGGGTCCGATCCGCTGGGAAGAGTACGTGCGGTGGTGTGCATTCCGGATACATTTCCCTGGGGCCGGGACGAAACGGGTGTTCGATCTCGTCGGGCCGGCCAGAAGCGGCACGAGGTCGACAGACGCCGCGAGACGTCGCCCGTTTCACGCTAGGCGCGCCATGCCGCTGCCCGCTTCTCGAATCCTGACCGGCCCGCCGGGCGGCCCTCATCGGTCCGCGTTACGGTGTGGACAAACCGGAAGCAGGGACCCGAAAGGTGCGTGCTGCCCGTGCGATCCATCTGGAACGGCGCGATCTCCTTCGGCCTGGTCAGCATCCCGATCAAGCTGGTGAACGCGACCGAGAGCCACTCCGTCTCCTTCCGCCAGGTCCACCTGGAGGACGGCGGCCGCATCCGATACCGCAAGGTCTGCGAGCTGGAGGACCGCGAGGTGACGCAGGGGGAGATCGGCAAGGCGTACGAGGACGCGGACGGCACGATGATCCCGATCACGGACGAGGACCTCGCGTCCCTGCCCATCCCGACGGCCAAGACCATCGAGATCGAGGGCTTCGTACCGGCCGAGAGCGTCGACCCGCTGCAGGTGGACGCCGCGTACTACCTCGCGGCGAACGGTGTCCCCGCCGCCAAGCCGTACACCCTCCTCCGCGAGGCGCTCAAGCGCAGCGGAAAGGTCGCCATCTGCAAGTTCGCGCTGCGCGGGCGCGAGCGGCTGGGCATGCTGCGGGTCGTGGACGACGTCCTCGCCATGCACGGGCTGCTCTGGCCCGACGAGATCCGTACGACGGAGGGGGTCGCCCCCGACGCGAGCGTCACCGTCCGCGACAAGGAGCTCGACCTCGCGGACGCCCTCATGGACACCCTCGGCGAGGTCGACTTCGCGTCCCTGCACGACGACTACCGCGAGGCCGTCGAGGAACTCATCGCCGCGAAGGCCGCCGGAGAGGAAGCGCCCAGCGCTCCCGCCCCCGCCCCGGGCGGCAAGGTCCTCGACCTCATGGCCGCCCTGGAGAAGAGCGTGCGCGAGGCCAGGGAGTCGCGCGGCGAGGACGTCGCCGACATCACCCACCTCTCGTCCCGCCCCACCCCGAAGCAGCCCCCGGGCAAGAAGTCCACCGCGACGACCCGCGGGACGGCCGCCGCCCCGAAGAAGTCCACGACCAGGTCCGCGGAACCGGCGAAGAAGACGGCCGCGAAGAAGTCCACGGCCAGGAAGACGACGGCGTCCAAGTCGACAGCCGCGGCCAGGACGACGGCGGCGAAGCCCCCGGCCGCGAAGTCGACCTCGGCCAAGGCCACGGCGGCGAAGAGCACCGCGAAGAAGACCCCGGCGAAGAAGACGACCGCCCGCAAACGCTCGGCCTGACCGGCACGAGCACCGCTCCCGAGCCGGTTGCACGCAGGCCTGTCCCCACGCGCGCACGCAGGTCCCCACGCGCGCACGCATGCAGGTTCCCATGCCCGCCCGCAGCCACGCACGCACGTCCGTACGCACTCCGCGCGGCCGACAGCGGGGTCCCTCAGCCCCGTCCCGCCCGGAGGACCCCGACGCTCCCGCCGCCCCGGCTCAGAGCACCTTCGCGCGTACCAGTGCCGAGAGCACGAGCGTGCCCGGCAGGAGGGGGAGCCAGACGGTGAGGACGCGGTAGCCGATGACCGTGGTGGTGGCGAGGCTCGCCGGTGCGCCGAAGGCGACGAGGGCGAAGACCAGCGCCGCGTCCATGGGGCCGAGACCCCCCGGCGCGGGCACCGCACCGGCGGCGGTGCTGGCGACGAGGTACGCGAAGATCATCTGCGTCCAGGAGACGGGCAACCCGAGCGAGGTGCCGACCGAGGCGACCACGGCGCCCTGGCACAGAGGGAAGGCGGCGGCCCCGCCCCACAGGGAGACGGCGCGGACGGGACGGCTGTGCACGAGCCGTGTGTCGGTGAGCGCGGAACGCAGCCCTCCGATGAGAGGGCGCCGCAACGGCCGTACGGTCGTGACCAGCGTGACCACGGCGGCGAGGCTGACCCCGGTGATCGCGCCGACCAGGGCGAGGGTCTCGCCCTTGGGCAGGAGTTCGGTCAGGCGGAGCGTGCCCGGGAACGCCACGACGAAGACGATGATCACCAGCGTCTTGGCCACCGGCTTGACCGCCGAGTAGAGGGCGAGCGAGGAGGTCGCACGGGCGAGGGGGATACCCCGGCCCCGCAGGAAGCGCAGGACGACCGCGTGGGCACCGATGTTCCCCGGCAGGGCGTGCCCGGCGGCACCGGCGGCGAACTGCGTCGCCAGCAGCTGCCCCGGCGGAAGCCGCTCCGGCACCGCGCCCTGCCGTACGCAGGCGGAGGCGACCGAGCACAGGGCCGTGAAGAACGCGCCGGCCAGCAGCCACCAGGGGTTGGCCGAGGCAAGTCGTACGGCTCCTTGATGGACCGTCCGCCAGTCCACCGCCGCCCAGACCCCGAGCAGCACGAGCGGCAACAGTGTCAGCGCGAACCGCAGCCGCCGGGCGTTGGCGGCCGAAGGGGAGGGCAGCAGCGCCCGCAGCCGGGCGGGCGCAAAGGCCCCCGGCCGGGCGGCGCAGTCAGGTTCCGGCAGCGCCTCGGGACGGGCGGCACGGTCAGGCTCCGAGAGCGCCTCGGGTGCGGCGTCGGGGCCTGGGGCCGGGGGCAGGCCGTGGACGTGGGTGGCGTCCGAGGGCCGGGCCGGGCTGGGTATCAGGGGGAGGGGGTCGGTGACCGGGGACGGGGTGGGCCGCGAGGGGGGCGGCGCGTCGAGCGGGAGCGGGAACAAAGGGCACGTCGTCCTTCCGCGTCGCGTCGGTACGGCGGGGGACCGCTCCGACGGAGGCAGGGCAAGTCAAGAACGAAGGGAACCCCAGGACCGTTCCCACCCCAAATGACTCCCCGGTATGCACCACCCGAACTCCTGCCACCGCCAGAACGACGACACCGCTTCCGAACAGCGACTCTGCCGTCGGCGCCCGCCCGACCCCCTCCGCCCCAGGTGAGACACAAGTCACTTCCCGACGGCCCCCGCGCCCGGCTTCCACCAAGATCACACCTCGCCCGCACCGCACGCCCCCATCGGCCCGCACCCTCCGCCACTGTGGTGATGTGAGCCACCCGGGGTCTGCGGTGGCAGCGTCGCACGGACGCCGCCGGGAGCGCGTCGGGAGACGGAGTGCGGCGAGCCACCCCGGGTCTGCGGTGACAGCGCCGCACGGATGCCCCCGGGAGCGCGTCGGGAGGCGGAGCGCGGCGGGGCCGTGAGCCCAACCGGCTGCCCAACCTCTACGCCCCCGCCCCCACCCCCGGCCTCGTCCTGGAGGAGGGAACCGGTGCCGGGCGGGGGACGGGCGGCCGGCCGACGCAGGACCCGGCCCGGCTGGAGCGCACCCTCGCCGCAGGCGACGGCGCTGCCGCCGTGGTCGTGGACGCCCGGGCCCCGGGCGTCCACGCGTCCACTCCCGATCACCGTGCCCTTGCGGGCCGCGGCGCGAGCCTCGGCGTCGTCGGCGTACGGTCCACGACGGCAGCGGCACCTCACCCCACCTCCGCCGCACCCCCCCGCATCGTCCCGGCCCCGATCTGTTCCCTCGGGGCGAAGCCCCTGATGACGGCGAGGTCGAGGGGGTCTGCCACCCGTAAACTCCCCACGGACAGGACCAGGTCACCGACTCAGAGGCCAGCGCATGAAACCCCCCACACGCACCGCCCCGACACCGTGGTGACCTGGAAACCGACCGAAAACGAGGTGACCTGGATGGGGACCGAATCCGTGGTGACCTCGGAGGGGACGCCCCCGGGCGCGACGTCCACTCCCACCCCCACCCGCGTGCCCCGCCGCGCCGTCACCAGCCCGCCCGTACGCCCCTCCGCGCCCTCCCGAGTGACGGTCTGCCGGGACTGCTGCTGCGGCACCCCCAAACTCCCCGGCGTGGATCACGAGGCCCAGACCGCCCGCCTCCGAGCCTCGGTCCCCACTCGCGTCTCCACCTGCCTGGACGCCTGCGACCAGGCCAACGTCGTCGTGGTCCAGCCCTCCGCGGCCGGCCGCGCCGCCGGCGCCCGCCCCGTCTGGCTGGGCCTGGTCAACGACCCCGAGGCCACCGAGGACATCGTCACCTGGGTCCGCTCCGGTGGTCCGGGCATCGCGCCGATGCCCCCCATCCTCGACCTCTACCTCTTCACCCCACCCAACCGCCGCCCCACCCCCTGACGCACCCACCCACCCACCCACCCACCGAACGACCGCGCCGGGCAAGTCCCGTCCCCGTAATGCCAGTTGTCCTGCCCGGCGAGGAGGCGGCGACGTAGTCTGCGGAGATGCACTACAAGGTATGGGATGCGCATGCCGTGGAAGCCTTCAGTGCAGCGCCACTGACGCGTCAGCAACGAGCTTTTCTCGAAGGTCTCCTGCGGATGCTGGATCCGCGCGCCTACCCGACCGAGCATGTGTCGGCCGTCAACAGCTCCCTGCTGACCCTCATCCGTGTGCACCATGCTCTCGAAGGCAACGTCTCGGCCGAGAGACAACCACTCAACCGCCTGCTGAAACGGCTGACGGTCCCTGCGCGGGTCAACATGGACACCGCCAGCCTGGTCTTCGCCACCGCCCCCGACAACGCGAAGCACCTGCGCGCCGCACGGCGCCTGGTGCACTCCCTGGAGGCGACGCTCACCGATTCCACCCCGGACCAAGTGAAACGGAACTACGCGGCCCGGCTGGGACGGCTCATCACACCGGTGTCGAGATCCATCCGGGACTGGCTGGTCCCCCTCTGGGAATCCCCGATCTCTCCGGGAGCGGCAGTCACCATCCGCAACGAGATAGCCGTCGCGGTCGCCCTGCAAGGACGCGACGGACTCGACCTGCGGACCGACCTCGTCGCTCTCCTGAAAAGAACGTCCCCACACGCGCCGACCGCACAGCAGGTAGCGGCGGTCCTCTGGCCGACCGAGCGGCGCTTCAGGGTGGGCCTCGTGGTCACCGGCACCCGAGAGCTCAGAAATCTGGATCTCCTGCTCCCCGGCGCGAGGCAGCAACCGGTGCCCCGTGACACCGAACCACCGCACGCAACGCGGACGCAGACGAAGGACGCACGGCGCCGTTTCCTCAGCCGTATCGCGGCGGGCCTGGACGGCCCCGCGGTCCTGGTGACACTCCCCGTCCACGCGGCCGACACGCACACCGCCCTGCGTCGAGGACGGCGGAAGCTGAGCGAGGTGCTGGACCAGTACGCGGCGGGCCAGCGTCTGAGCCGCCTGTCCCTCCACCCCCTCCTGTTCGCCACCGACACGAGCGCGCACGTGGTCCACGACGACGCGAGATCGAAGACCACCAAGGCGGCGCAGCCGCTGACCACCCATTGGCCCGCCTCGCTGGGCCCCGCCCTGCGCGCGGCCCACCTGGCGCAGCAGGTCGACGCTCCGATGACGACCGCGGGCCTGGTGTGGAGCGCGGTCGAGTCGGTGGGGATGAAGTCCGGCACGCTCGACGTCCTCGCGAAGGCATGCGCGCTGCATGCCGCACGGCAGCAACTCCTGGGGCTGTGGCAGGTGGTGCTGCTCTCCGCACAGGCGATGGTCAGGCACGCCGCCTGGCAACACCGAGAACACGAGCGCACACTGGCCCGCCTCACGCGAAGCATGGACAAGGTGAAGGACAAACCGGCCGCCTCCGCCCGCCGGGCCCACGAGGAGATGTCCGCACGCCACTCGGCCCTGCTCGCGCAGGCGGACGAAGCGCGGACGGCGCACGACAACCTGACCCGAGAGACCGACACACTGCTGCACGCGCTGATGAAGGCGACCCTCAAGAGCGGAGGAGACGGACCGGGAAGCGGCACGAACGGAGCAATTCGCCTGAATCAGTGGTTCCACGTACTCGCACCGCCCGAAGGCGCCCCCGCGGACATCCAGTCCGCGAACAGAGCACTCGCGACCCTCGTCGCCCTGACGGACGGTCTGGCCGCGGAGCAAGTAGCCACCTGGCAGAGACGTCTCGCGCACCCCGCCGAATTCGCGACGTGGCTGCACGATCAGCAGAACACCCTCCACACCCAGCTCACCTGGCTCTACGCCATGCGCAACGCGGCATTCCACCAGGGTGTCTTCGCCAAGCCCGCGGACGAACTCACGGCCCAGTCCGCCCTCGGCCTGATCGACGCGGTCCTGGAGTTCCTGGGCCACTGGAGCCAGAAAGAAGTCGAGGCAGGCCTCCCCCTCACCCGCCCCCTCCTGGTCCTCGAACAACTGGCGGCAAGACAAACCGACCTACAGGCCAGACTGAACACCGACAGCACGAGCCACCCCCTGAACCTGGACCACATCTCCGCCCCACCCGCCGCCGGCATCCCGCCCCACGAACACGGGTAAGGCCGGCGGTCGGCTCCGCGCACGTAGATGGTGAGCCCCGGCCGGCACAAGCCGAGGGCTCAGCCCTTTCCCGGCCGTGCCCCGTCGGCCGCTAGATGCCGGCTGCACCTGCCGCGTCGCATCTCGTCCCACCGGCCTACTGCCACCCCAGGCGTCCCGTCCGATTCGCGCTCTACGCCTGGACCGACTCCCTGGCGACCCTCACATCATGGGGGTTTTGGATGAGAAGCCGCACCGCATAGGCCGGGGCCAGAACAGGTGCTCCAACTGCGGGCTCCCGCAGGACCGGGTGGCGACGCTTGAGCAGGAATGGGTGCTGTTGGAGCCCGACATGCGCCCACTGGCCCATACGGTGCCGGCGGACCACCGGTGGCTCGAGCTGTCCGACGGGAGGGTGACGGTCTACGGAGTATGTCCGCCGGACCAGTTCCAGCGCTGCCGCATAGAACACCGCCTCGCCTGCCCACAGCAGGCTCGACCGGACCTATGGCCATGGCTGACCAGCCTGCGAGAAGAGAACGAAAGACAAGCACAACGACAGAGCACCCCGGAGCCACCACGCCTACCCCCTGAGGAGTGGCCGGACGCCGGCTGACGAACGCACGAAAACCCTGACGCTGACCAGGGAAGATGCCGCAGGCTCCCTCCCAACAGCCCCGGATAGCCCCATAGGGCCGCACATACGCGAAGACCCCGACCTCAGCGTTTCCGCTGGTGACGGGGTCTTTGGGCACCTCATACAAGGTGCCCCCGGCAGGATTCGAACCTGCGCACACGGCTCCGGAGGCCGTTGCTCTATCCCCTGAGCTACGGGGGCGTGTCGGGCGCCTTGTTCGGCGGCGACGGGTAGAACCCTACCAGCTCTCCGAGGGAGATCATGAACGGTTTCTGGTGGGGGAGGGTGGGGTTGAGCTGGGGGAGGTCGCCCGCACGGGGTGGAAGTGGGGAAAACCCGGACGCGGCGGTGCGGGCGGACCTACTCTCGAGTTGTGCCAGGCGCGTCCGGCCGGGTGCTTGTTGTGGACGACAACAAGGTCATCCGGCAGCTGATCAGGGTCAACCTCGAGCTGGAGGGCTTCGAGGTGGTGACCGCGGCCGATGGTGCCGAGTGCCTGGACGTCGTTCATCAGGTGCGGCCCGATCTCATCACCCTCGACGTGGTCATGCCCCGGCTCGACGGCCTCCGTACCGCCGCCCGGCTGCGCGGTGACGCCCGAACGCGGCGCCTTCCGCTCGCCATCGTCAGTGCCTGTTCCCAGTACGAGGTCGAGGCCGGGCTCGACGTCGGCGTCGACGCCTTCCTTGCCAAGCCCTTCGAGCCTGCCGAACTCGTGTCCCTCGTGCGGCAGTTGATGGAGCGCGGGAGTGGCGCCGGTGATGGTGACGGTGACGGCGCGGGCGTGTCGTTCGGGATCGGCGGTGATGGTCCTGCCCCCGCCGGTGCCCCGGTCGGCGGGACCGAGCACACCGAGTGTCCGGAGCGCGCCGGCCGAACCGGAACCTAACCCCTGAACCGCATCTGCACCTCGACCTACATCTGCACCTCGACCTACATCTGCACCTTGACCTACATCTGGATCTGGATCTTCTGGATCTGAACTTGGGCTGAGTGCATCCGGGCGGACCTGGGACCCCCGGCAGCCCAGAAACCCGGCACCACCGGCAGCGCAACACTCCCGAGCCCCAGGCCGCCCCCGGCTCCTCGGCCCCCGGCCCTCCGAAGGCGCACCCCCGTCGCAGTCCCCACCCCGAACCCCAGCAGCGTGCGCCCCGCCCTGTCCACATCCCGGACCGCAGGCCAAACCGGCTCGCATACCCACCCCCCTCCTCCCCTACGCTTGTCCCCGTGACCCCCGTCGAGCTCTCCCGTACCGTGCTGCGCGCGGTGCGCCGTGCTGTGGACGACGGGGAGCTGAGCGTTGCCGTGCCCGCACGAGCCGTGGTGACTCCGCCGGGGCCCGGCGGGAGCGGGGACTACGCGACGAACATCGCGCTGCAGCTGGCCCGGCCCGCCGGGCGGCCGCCGTTGCAGGTCGCCGAGATACTGCGGCCCCATCTCAGGCGCACCGAGGGCGTCGCCGCTGTCGAGATCACCGGGCCCGGGTTCCTCAACATCCACCTCGACCGGGCCGCCGCCATCACGCTCGTACGTCGAATCCTGGGGACGGAGGACGTGGAGGGTACGGAGGCCGCAGAGGGCGGAGGTCAGGGGGGCTCCTCCCTCCCGTACGGCCACAGCGACACCCTCGCCGGGCAGGTCGTCCGGCTGCGGATCCCGTACGACATTCGTGCGGAGGTCATCGCCGACGCGCTCGTGCGGATCGTCGCCAGCCAGGGCGGCCGCGTCGAGGTCGATCACATCCGGTCCCACGACATCTCCGCCGGTAAGGGCGGCAACGGGAGAGCCGGTAGCCCGGGCAGTCCCGACACCCCCGGCAGTCCCATCGACCTCCGCCCCGTCCCCGCTCCCGAGGACCCCACTCCCCTCGGCCCCGACGCCCTCCGCTGGGCCCTCCTGCACCCGGCCGCCCACGACCGCCCCAGGATCACCGCGGACCTCCTGGCTCAGCGGGCCGGAAACCCCCTCTTCCGGGTGCGTTACGCGCACGCGCGAGCCCGCGCGCTCACCCGCAACGCCGCGGCCCTCGGTTTCACGGCCACCCCGGGCCCCCTGGGCACCCCCTGCGCCGCGGCCGACCTCTGCACGCCTGCCACCGAGGCCGCCCCCGACCCGTCCACACCCCTCATCACCGCCCTCACCACCTATCCCTCCACGCTCACCCGAGCGGCGACCCTCCGCGCTCCCGATCGTCTGGCCCGGCACCTGGTCGTCCTCGCCGACGGCCTGCTCGCCTTCCAGCCCACGGTGCTGCCGCGCGGCGACGAGAAACCCTCGGCCGCCCACCGGGCCCGGCTGGCGCTTGCCGAAGCCACCGGGACGGTGCTGGCCGGCGGCCTGTCCCTGCTCGGCATCGACGCACCCGACTACCTCTGAGCGAGCACGCGGAGCCCCAAGCCATCAAGCCGAGCCGAGCCTAGGCCGAGGTCCCGGGCCGAGGTCCCAGCCCAGTCCAAACCCAGCCCGGACCCCCAGCCCAGCCCCGGACCCAGCCCAGGTCAAGCCCCCGGCAGGCAGCCCCCGCCCCGCAGCCAAGAGTTCACAGAAAGCCGTACAGACATGAGCCGTTCCGCACACCCCGCCGGTCCCCGTCACGCCGACGTGCTTCCCGAGGGGCACTACGCCGCCCCGCCCGCCGATCTGAACTCGCTGGACCCGAAGGTGTGGGCGCAGACCGTCACCCGCGCCGACGACGGAGTCGTCAGCGTCGGCGGGATCGATGTGAAGGCGCTCGCGGAGGAGTTCGGTACGCCGGCGTACTTCGTCGACGAGGCCGACTTCCGGGCGCGGGCGCGCGCCTGGCGTACGGCCTTCGGGCAGGACGCCGACGTGTTCTACGCGGGGAAGGCGTTCCTGTCCCGGGCCGTCGTGCGCTGGCTGCACGAGGAGGGGCTCAATCTCGACGTCTGCTCGGGTGGCGAGCTGGCGACCGCCCTCTCCGCCGGGATGCCCGCCGACCGCATCGCCTTCCACGGCAACAACAAGTCCACCGACGAGATCCACCGCGCGATCGAGGCCGGCGTCGGCCGTATCGTGCTCGACTCCTTCCAGGAGATCGTGCGGGTCGCCCACATCGCCCAGTCGCTCGGCCGGCGGCAGCGGGTGCAGATCCGCGTCACCGTCGGCGTCGAGGCGCACACGCACGAGTTCATCGCCACCGCCCACGAGGACCAGAAGTTCGGGATCCCGCTCGCCGGCGGGCAGGCCGCGGAGGCCGTGCGGCGGGCACTGAAGCTGGACGGGCTCGAGCTCATCGGGATCCACTCGCACATCGGGTCCCAGATCTTCGACACGTCCGGGTTCGAGGTCGCCGCCCACCGCGTCGTCGGACTGCTCAAGGACATCCGCGACGAGCACGGCGTCGAACTGCCCGAGATCGACCTCGGCGGCGGGCTCGGCATCGCCTACACCAGCGCAGACGACCCCCGCGAGCCCCACGAGATCGCCAAGGCCCTGACCGAGATCGTCAACCGGGAGTGCGACGCCGCCAGGCTCCGCACCCCCCGGATCTCCGTCGAGCCGGGGCGCGCCATCGTCGGGCCCACCGCGTTCACGCTGTACGAGGTCGGCACCATCAAGCCGCTGGACGGGCTGCGCACGTACGTCTCCGTGGACGGCGGCATGTCCGACAACATCCGGACCGCGCTGTACGACGCCGAGTACAGCGTCGCCCTGGTGTCCCGGACCTCCGAGGCCGAGCCGATGCTCGCGCGTGTGGTCGGCAAGCACTGCGAGAGTGGTGACATCGTGGTGCGGGACGCGTTCCTGCCGGCGGACCTGGCACCGGGTGACCTGATCGCCGTTCCCGCGACCGGTGCGTACTGCCGTTCGATGGCGAGCAATTACAACCACGTGCTGCGCCCGCCGGTCGTCGCCGTCAATGATGGACAGGCCCGCGTCATCGTCCGCCGGGAGACGGAGGAGGACCTGCTCCGGCTCGATGTCGGATGATTTACGCGCGGCCGGGTGAACCACGTGCGGTTCGGATGATCCGCGCGCGGTTCGGATGATCCATACGCGGTTCGTACGCTCCGTGCGCCGATTCGAGTGATCAGTCCGCTCGGCGTGCGGAGCGGGCGATACCCGCACCCACGTACCCACCCAGGCACCGCATGTCCGCGCCGCACCGCCCGCACCGCCCGCGCCGCGCCACGTCGCACCCCGCATCACGCGCCAAGCGCCATGCACCCGCACCGCACTGCACCGCACCACAAAAGAACATCGTCAAACCCGGGCCGAAAGATCTCCGTCTTCCGGCCCGGTGAAAATGAAATAGATGTCTCACGATCCGGACGAAGGATAGAAACTCCCGTCCGGTGAGTGAGACTGGTTCCACCGTATTCGGTATGTCGGTATGTGAGGAAACGAGGTCGGATGATGCGTACGCGTCCGCTGAAGGTGGCGCTGCTGGGCTGTGGGGTCGTCGGCTCAGAGGTGGCGCGCATCATGACGACGCACGCCGACGATCTCGCCGCCCGCATCGGCGCCCCGGTCGAACTCGCGGGTGTGGCGGTCCGACGCCCCTCGCGGGTGCGCGCGGGCATCGACCCGGCGCTCGTCACGACCGACGCGACCGCCCTGGTCAAGCGGGGGGACATCGACGTCGTCGTCGAGGTCATCGGCGGGATCGAGCCCGCCCGCACCCTCATCACCACCGCGTTCGAGCACGGTGCCTCGGTCGTCTCCGCCAACAAGGCGCTCCTCGCCCAGGACGGTGCCGCGCTGCACGCCGCGGCCGGTGAGGCCGGCAAGGACCTCTACTACGAGGCCGCCGTCGCCGGCGCCATCCCGCTGATCCGGCCGCTGCGCGAGTCCCTCGCCGGCGACAAGATCAACCGGGTGATGGGCATCGTCAACGGCACCACCAATTTCATCCTCGACAAGATGGATTCCACGGGCGCCGGGTATCAGGAGGCCCTCGACGAGGCCACCGCCCTCGGATACGCGGAAGCCGACCCGACCGCGGACGTCGAAGGGTTCGACGCCGCCGCCAAGGCCGCGATCCTCGCCGGCATCGCCTTCCACTCGCGCGTGCGGCTCGACGACGTGTACCGCGAGGGCATGACCGAGGTGACCTCGGCCGACTTCGCCTCCGCCAAGAACATGGGCTGCACCATCAAACTGCTCGCCATCTGCGAGCGGGCCGCGGACGGTGGCTCCGTCACGGCGCGCGTGCACCCGGCGATGATCCCGCTGACCCACCCCCTCGCGTCCGTGCGGGGCGCCTACAACGCGGTGTTCGTGGAGTCGGACGCCGCCGGTCAGCTGATGTTCTACGGGCCGGGCGCGGGCGGTGCCCCCACCGCCTCCGCCGTGCTCGGCGACCTCGTGGCCGTGTGCCGCAACCGGCTCGCGGGCGCCACCGGACCCGGTGAGTCCGCGTACGCCGCCCTGCGGGTCTCGCCGATGGGCGACGTGACCACCCGCTACCACATCAGCCTTGACGTCGCCGACAAACCGGGCGTTCTCGCCCAGGTGGCGACCGTGTTCTCGGAGCACGGCGTGTCCATCGATACGGTGCGGCAGCAAGGACGGCAAGACGGCGGCGGCGAGGCCTCTCTCGTCGTCGTCACCCATCGCGCTTCCGACGCCTCCCTCAGCGGGACCGTCGAGGCGCTGCGCAACCTCGACACCGTGCGGGGTGTCGCCAGCATCATGCGGGTTGAAGGAGAGTAACCAGCAATGACCCACCAGTGGCGCGGAATCATCGAGGAGTACCGGGACCGGCTGCCCGTCTCCGACAGCACGCCGGTCGTGACGCTCCGTGAGGGCGGCACGCCCCTCGTACCCGCGCAGGTGCTCTCCGAGCGCACGGGCTGCGAGGTCCACCTCAAGGTCGAGGGTGCCAACCCGACCGGGTCCTTCAAGGACCGCGGCATGACCATGGCCATCACGCGCGCGAAGGAGGATGGCGCGAAGGCGATCATCTGTGCCTCCACGGGCAACACCTCCGCCTCGGCGGCCGCCTACGCGGTCCGCGCGGGCATGGTCTCCGCCGTCCTCGTCCCGCGCGGGAAGATCGCGCTGGGCAAGATGGGCCAGGCCCTGGTGCACGGCGCGAAGATCCTCCAGGTCGACGGCAACTTCGACGACTGCCTCACCCTGGCGCGTGAACTGAGCGACAACTACCCGGTGGCGCTGGTCAATTCGGTGAACCCGGTACGCATCGAGGGCCAGAAGACCGCCGCGTTCGAGATCGTGGACATGCTCGGCGACGCCCCCGACGTCCACGTCCTGCCGGTGGGCAACGCGGGCAACATCACGGCGTACTGGAAGGGCTATACGGAGTACGCCGCCGACGGGATCGCGTCCAGGACCCCGCGCATGTGGGGATTCCAGGCCTCCGGTTCCGCGCCCATCGTGCGCGGCGAGGTCGTCAAGGACCCGTCGACGATCGCCACGGCGATCCGTATCGGCAACCCCGCGTCCTGGAACTACGCACTGGCCGCGCGGGACGAGTCGGGCGGCCTCATCGACGAGGTGACGGACCGTGAGATCCTGCGCGCCTACCGGCTGTTGGCCGCGCAGGAGGGTGTCTTCGTGGAGCCCGCCTCCGCCGCCTCGGTGGCCGGTCTGCTGAAGGCCGCGGAGAACGGCAGGGTCGACCCGGGCCAGACCATCGTCTGCACGGTCACCGGCAACGGCCTCAAGGACCCCGACTGGGCCGTCGCGGGCGCCCCGCAGCCCGTCACCGTCCCGGTCGACGCGGCGACGGCGGCCGAGCGTCTCGGTCTCGCGTAACCGCGCGCCGACCGCTCGCGTATCCTCTCGCCCAGCCTTTCGAAAGACCTGGGAGTCGCGCGTAGACGGCGATTTCCGGGGGGATAACCCTGACAGGACCCGACAGGGGGTGCACAGGGGGCTTACGACACGCATCGTGCGCCTCTTGTGCGCCCTATGTCGCCACAGAACCTTCCTTCGATAGGCTGTAGTGAACCCGCCCGCCGCATATGCCCCTCTGGGGTGCGGCGCCGTGCCGTCCTGAACGGCCGCAGGGTCCTCACGTACGCATCGAATGTCATTCGACAATCGTCAATCCCGCAGTTCAAGGAGAGTCATCGAGCGATGGCCGGTCCAGCGTTCCGCGCCGCCGCCGTACGGGTGCGCGTCCCCGCCACCAGCGCCAACCTCGGCCCGGGCTTCGACGCCCTCGGCCTGTCGCTGGGGCTCTACGACGACGTGGTCGTCCGGGTGGCCGACTCCGGCCTGCACGTCGACATCGCGGGGGAGGGCAGCGAGACGCTCCCGCGCGACGAGCGGCACCTGCTCGTGCGTTCCCTGCGCACCGCCTTCGACCTGCTGGGCGGACAGCCCCGGGGCCTGGAGATCGTGTGCGCCAACCGCATCCCGCACGGCCGCGGCCTCGGCTCCTCCTCCGCCGCCATCTGCGCCGGCATCGTGGCCGCCCGCGCCGTGACCATAGGCGGCGACAACCGGCTGGACGACGCCGCGCTGCTCGAACTGGCCACGGAGATCGAGGGCCACCCCGACAACGTGGCGGCCTGCCTCCTCGGCGGCTTCACGCTCTCCTGGATGGAGGGCGGCGCCGCGCGGGCGATCAGGATGGAGCCGGCGGATTCCATCGTTCCGGTGGTTTTCGTGCCCGGGAAGCCCGTGCTGACGGAGACGGCGCGCGGACTGCTCCCGCGCACCGTCCCGCACGTCGATGCAGCGACCAACGCGGGCCGGGCGGCCCTCCTCGTGGAAGCCCTGACCAGGCGCCCCGAGCTGCTGCTGCCCGCCACCGAGGACCGGCTGCACCAGGAGTACCGGGCGCCCGCCATGCCGGAGAGCACGGCCCTGGTCGAGCGGCTGCGGGCCGACGGCATCCCCGCGGTCATCTCCGGCGCCGGACCCACCGTCCTGGCCCTGGCCGACGACGCGAGCGCCGACAAGGTGGCCGATCTCGCGGGAGCGGGCTGGGCCGCCAACCGGCTGGACCTCGACGCCCGAGGGGCGTGCGTCCTGCCGCTCACCACCACCGTCACCGGACCCGGCGCCGCCAGCGCCGAGGAATAGCGGAGTCCGGTTGCGGGATTTCGAGAGGGGGAATGTTTGTTGGATCCGGTAGTGTTAACCTCAAGTCTGCACCTGCCCCAGCCATGGCGAGGTGCTTATCGTCCCCGTCAGGGACAACCTTTCTTCCGAGAGTCTCCCAAGCCGCACTGTGCTTCGTACGTCAAGCTCCACGCCGTACGCAGGCACTGAGCGGTCTGCCGAGCAGGCTCCGGAACCGGCGCATTGCCGAGCCGCGTGACACAGACACTCAGTGCCACGGCCCGGAAAGCGCCGAATCATCAGAAATCTCCTCCGCCGCCTTTGGCGGACCACCGCCCCGGCACGGTCCACCCGAACAGGGCCGAAGCCGGACAGCACAAACGGTCGCCGAGCCAGAAGGCCGACGTCCGCTCCAGGGAAGGACCCTTCGTGAGCGACACCACCGATCTGATGGGCGCACGTGTCGAGGACACCGCTGCCGCGCCCGCCACGGACGCCGCGCCTGCCAGCGGTGCCGGCTCCCGGCGGCGCCGCGGCACCGGCCTAGAGGGCATGGTGCTGGCCGAGCTGCAGCAGGTCGCATCCGGCCTCGGCATCAGGGGCACCGCGCGGATGCGCAAGAGCCAGCTGATCGAGGTCATCAAGGACGCGCAGGCGGGAGGGGGCGCCCCGGCCAAGGCCGAGGCGGCCACCGAGACCAAGCCGAAGCGCCGTGCCACCTCCAAGGCGCGCACGGGCGACGACGCGGCCCCGGCCGAGAAGGCGCCCGCCAAGAAGGCCGAGGCGCCCGCCGAGAAGGCCGAGAAGGCCGTGGCCCAGCAGCAGATCGAGATCCCCGGCCAGCCGGCCGGTGGCGACGAGGCGCCCACCGAGCGCCGTCGGCGCCGTGCCACCGCCGACGCGGGCAGCCCCGAGACGGTCACCGCCGAGGCCAAGAGCGAGCCCAAGGCCGAGACGCCGGCCCAGGCCGAGGCCAAGGCCGACGCCGGTGACCAGGGCGAGGGCCGTCAGGGCCGCCGTGACCGCGGCCGTGACCGCGGTGAGCGCACCGACCGCACGGACCGCACCGAGCGTGGCGAACGCGGCCGTCGGGGCAAGGGCGACGAGCAGCAGGGCGGCGGTCAGCAGCAGCGTGACCGCGGCCAGCAGCAGGGCCAGCAGCAGGGCGGCGGCCGCCAGGACCGTCAGCGTGACAACGGCCCGCAGGACGACGACGACTTCGACGGCGGACGCCGTGGCCGTCGCGGCCGCTACCGGGACCGTCGTGGCCGTCGCGGCCGTGACGAGATCGGCACTCCCGAGCCGCAGCTCGCCGACGACGACGTCCTGATCCCCGTCGCGGGCATCCTGGACATCCTCGACAACTACGCCTTCATCCGTACGTCGGGCTACCTGCCGGGACCGAACGACGTGTACGTGTCGCTCGCCCAGGTCCGCAAGAACGGCCTGCGC
This sequence comes from Streptomyces sp. NPDC057438, assembly GCF_042802995.1. NCBI lineage: Bacteria > Bacillati > Actinomycetota > Actinomycetes > Kitasatosporales > Streptomycetaceae > Streptomyces > Streptomyces sp. NPDC057438. The sequence goes on along the minus strand of NZ_JBHVDD010000002.1, from coordinate 11,003 downwards.
AAGGGTGACCACGTCACCGGCGCGGTCCGCCAGCCCAAGGACGGCGAGCGCCGCGAGAAGTTCAACGCGCTGGTCCGGCTGGACTCCACCAACGGCATGGCGCCCGAACACGGCCGTGGCCGCCCGGAGTTCAACAAGCTGACGCCGCTCTACCCGCAGGACCGGCTCCGTCTGGAGACCGACCCGGGGGTGCTCACCACCCGCATCATCGACCTCGTCGCGCCCATCGGTAAGGGCCAGCGCGGTCTGATCGTGGCCCCGCCGAAGACCGGCAAGACCATGATCATGCAGGCGATCGCCAACGCGATCACGCACAACAACCCCGAGTGCCACCTGATGGTCGTCCTCGTCGACGAGCGTCCGGAAGAGGTCACCGACATGCAGCGGTCGGTGAAGGGCGAGGTCATCTCCTCGACCTTCGACCGCCCCGCCGAGGACCACACCACGGTCGCCGAGCTCGCCATCGAGCGCGCCAAGCGGCTCGTCGAGCTGGGCCACGACGTCGTCGTGCTGCTCGACTCGATCACGCGTCTGGGCCGTGCGTACAACCTCGCCGCGCCCGCCTCCGGCCGCATCCTGTCCGGTGGTGTCGACTCGACCGCCCTGTACCCGCCGAAGCGCTTCTTCGGTGCGGCGCGCAACATCGAGGACGGCGGTTCGCTGACCATCCTCGCCACCGCGCTGGTGGACACCGGGTCCCGCATGGACGAGGTGATCTTCGAGGAGTTCAAGGGCACGGGCAACGCCGAGTTGAAGCTCGACCGGAAGCTCGCCGACAAGCGCATCTTCCCGGCGGTGGACGTGGACGCGTCCGGTACCCGTAAGGAAGAGATCCTGCTCGGCAGCGACGAGCTCGCCATCACCTGGAAGCTGCGCCGGGTGTTGCACGCGCTCGACTCCCAGCAGGCGATCGAGCTGCTCCTCGACAAGATGAAGCAGACGAAGTCGAACGGCGAGTTCCTGCTGCAGATCCAGAAGACGACGCCGATGCCCGGTAACGGCGACTAGTCGGCGAGGCGCAACGCCGGGGCCATCCTCCATGTGAGGGTGGCCCCGGTTTTTTATGTGGGACACGTGTACGATCACTGTCTTCATGCTCTGAACAACCGTTGCACTCCCAGGGGGGAATCGAGTGGCTAGACCCTTGTCCGGAGCCATTGCCGCCGCGATAGCGGGGGCGTTGCTGCTGACGTCGGCGAGCGGTGTCTCCGCCGACACCGGCACGACGCCCGACGCACTGGACGTGCGGATCGCCAAGGCCATGGCCGCGGACGACTCCGCGAACGCGAACCTTCCGGAGCGGCAGCCGTCGTCGAGCGCGAGCTCCGACGGCGGCCTGGAGCAGTCCGCCCAGATCATCGGCGGCTCGACCACCACGATCGGCTCGGCGCCGTGGATGGCGCAGCTCTGGTACTACGACCCGACCCAGGACCTCGGCTTCTTCTGCGGCGGCACGGTCGTCTCGCCGACGAAGATCCTCACCGCCGCGCACTGCGTCGACAAGGACTACTACAACTGGGTCGAGTACGGCGAGATCATCACCGGCACCGACCAGCTGCCCACGGCCGTCTACAACGAGGACGGCACCCTCGACCACGTCGACTACCACGGCGGCACCCAGAGCACGCTGTCGCGCCAGTGGAACCACTCCTCGTGGGACGAGGTCGCGATCGACAACGACGTCGCCGTCCTGACGCTGTCGGCGCCGGTCAAGGCCAAGCCGATCAAGATGACGACGTCGGACGACACCGCGTCGTACAAGGCGGGCACCTCGGCCAAGGCCTACGGCTGGGGCCGCACCAGCTCCAAGACCGACGACATCTCGCAGACGCTGAAGACGGCCACGCTGCCGATCGTCAGCGACACCACCTGCGGGAACACGTGGGGCAGCTACTTCATCAAGGGCCACATGGTCTGCGCGGGCAAGCCTGCCGGCGGCACCGACGCCACGACCACCGCCACCTGCAACGGTGACTCCGGTGGCCCGCTCGTCGTGAACAACAAGGTTGTCGGCGTCGTCTCGTGGGGCGTCGTCGACTGCGTCGAAAAGGGCGCCTACCCGGTCTTCGCCAAGGTCAGCAAGTACGTCGGCGCGACCTACCCGCGCGTCGACGACGCCGCCATCACCCGTGACGGCAAGGCCGACGTCTTCCTGCGGAACAAGGAGACCGGCACGGGCTACGTCCGCGCCTCCACGGGCTCCAAGCTGGGCGACCGCAAGTCCCTGAGCGCCAACGGCAGCTGGACCGGCTACAACCTCGTCCAGCAGACCGACCTGAACCGGGACGGCTACCAGGACTTCGTCCTGCGCCGCTCCTCCGACGGTGACGTCTTCTGGCGGCGGTACGTGCCCTCGTCCAAGACCTGGACGACCACGCAGATCTTCGACAACTGGAAGACCCGCACCCGGATCATCACCCCCGGTGACGTCACCGGTGACGCCCTGCCCGACCTGCTCTCGGTCGACTCCGCGGGCTCCCTGTGGATCTACCCCGGCAAGGGCACCGGTTCCTTCGGTACCCGCGTCAAGGTCAGCACGGGCTGGAACACGTACAACGCGGTGCTCGGTCACGGCGACTTCACCGGTGACGGCAAGGCCGACCTGATCGCGCGCACCAAGACCGGCTCGAACATCTACCTCTACAAGGGCACCGGCAAGTCCGGCACGGGCGCCTTCGCCACCAAGATCAAGGTCCGCTCGGACTGGAGCTCCTACAACACGCTCATCACCCCCGGTGACGTGAGCGGCGACGGCAGGGCGGACCTCCTGGCCCGTACGCCGGCCGGCACGATGTACCTCTACAAGGGCACCGGCAAGGCCACGAGCGAGATCTTCGGCACACGAGGCTCGGTCGGCAGCAGCTACGCCCAGTACGACCTGCTCGGCTGAAACACCAGGTGAGCCCGGCCCCGCCGGGCTCACTCGTCACACACGGTGCCCATCGCGCTTTACGCGATGGGCACCGTTCGTTGTGCAACCCTTTCCCGGATTACTCCGTCTGACCGAACGGGGTGACCATGGAGCGGTATGGCCACATCCGTCCCGACAGGCCTGGGCCTGAGCGCAGGGGGTAACCGACCGGAAAGAGAACCGAGGAGCAGATGTCCGCCGAGAACACGCCGCAGACCGGCAACCCGGGCACCACCGGCCCGCGCCACCGGGCGAGCAGGGGCCGCCGCCGCAGGACACGCGGCGGGCACAGCAGAGCGGCGGTCGCCGTCCTGTGGACGGCCGCGGGGGTGCTCGTGCTGGGCGGCACGGGCATCGGGTACCTGTACTTCAGGCTCAACAGCAACATCAAGAGCGTCGACATCAACCAGGCCCTCGGCACCGACCGGCCCCTCGACGCCGACAACGGCTCGCAGGACATCCTCGTCCTCGGCTCCGACACCCGCTCGGGCAGCAACAAGAAGCTCGGCGGCGGTGTCGACGACGGCAGCGCCCGCTCCGACACCGCGATGGTCGTGCACGTCTACGAGGGCCACAAGCGGGCCAGCGTGGTCTCCATACCCCGGGACACCCTCGTCGAGCGGCCGGAGTGCACCGACGCCAAGGGCACGACGCATCCGGCGGCCTCGGACGCGATGTTCAACTCCGCGTACTCCACGGGGGGCGCGGCGTGCGCGGTGAAGACGGTCGAGTCCATGACCGGCATCCGCATGGACCACTACATCGAGGTCGACTTCCAGGGCTTCGAGAAGCTGATCAACGTCCTCGGCGGGGTCGACATCACCACGACCAAGGACATCAAGGACCCGGACAGCCACCTGAACCTGAAGGCGGGGGAGCACACGCTCACCGGCAAGCAGGCGCTGGGGCTCGTCCGCACCCGGCACGGCGTCGGCGACGGGTCGGACCTCGGGCGCATCCAGCTGCAGCAGGCGTTCATCAAGGCCCTCATCGAGCAGGTCAAGGACGTCGGCGTCCTGAGCAACCCCAAGAAGGCCTACGACCTCGCCGTCTCCGCCACCGACGCCATCACCACCGACTCCGACCTGAAGACCGTCAACGACCTCGCGTCCTTCGCGAGCGGCCTCAAGGGCATCGGCGCCAAGAACATGACCATGGTGACCATGCCGGTCCAGTACGACCCAGCGGACCTCAACCGCGTGCTGGTGGACGAGGCGAAGTCGAAGCAGGTCTGGGCGGCGCTGAGGGCCGACAGGCCGATCCCGAGGTCGGCGACGAAGGGCACGGCCACGGGAAGCGCCGAGGGCGTCGTGAGCGCCGGCACCTGAGCGGCGCGGGGAACCGGGGCGGCCGCACAGCGGGAAGGCGGCGGCGGGGAATACCTGAGCCCACCCCCTGGTTTGGGGAGATGGCACCAGTGCTGGCAGACTGGTACGTCGGCTCCGGTTCACGCTCCCGCATCCCGCGGCTGCGACCCGGCGCCCTCCCGAACCTAGGAGACACCTTGAAGCGCGACATCCACCCCGAGTACGTCGAGACGCAGGTCAGCTGCACCTGTGGCGCGTCGTTCACCACCCGTAGCACGATCGAGAGCGGCACCATCCGTGCCGAGGTCTGCTCCGAGTGCCACCCGTTCTACACGGGCAAGCAGAAGATCCTCGACACCGGTGGCCGCGTGGCCCGCTTCGAGGCCCGCTTCGGCAAGGCTGCCGCTAAGAAGTAGCGAGCCCCCAGCGCCGGTCCGCGGTGCCCCTCCGGGGGCATCGGGACCGGCGCTTTGCGGTGCAGCGCACAGGCACGGCCCGGGGGCGACGCCCCCGGGACCGGCCCACTCACAACGTTCGTACAGGGAGCCGGAGAGATGTTCGAGGCGGTCGAGGAACTGGTCGGGGAACACGCCGACCTGGAGAAGAAGCTCGCCGACCCGTCGGTCCACGCGGACCAGGCCAACGCGCGCAAGCTGAACAAGCGCTACGCGGAGCTGACCCCGATCGTCGGCACGTACCGCACCTGGAAGCAGACCGGCGACGACATCGACACGGCCCGCGAGTTCGCCGCGGACGACCCGGACTTCATCGCCGAGGTCAAGGAGCTGGAGAAGCAGCGCGAGGAACTGACGGAGAAGCTGCGGCTGCTCCTCGTCCCGCGCGACCCCAGCGACGACAAGGACGTCATCCTGGAGATCAAGGCAGGCGCGGGCGGCGACGAGTCCGCCCTCTTCGCCGGTGACCTCCTGCGCATGTACCTGCGGTACGCCGAGCGCGTCGGCTGGAAGACCGAGATCATCGACTCCACCGAGTCCGAGCTGGGCGGCTACAAGGACGTCCAGGTCGCCGTGAAGACCAAGGGCGGCCAGGGCGCCACCGAGCCCGGCCAGGGCGTCTGGGCCCGGCTGAAGTACGAGGGCGGGGTGCACCGCGTGCAGCGGGTGCCCGCGACCGAGTCGCAGGGCCGTATCCACACCTCGGCGGCCGGCGTGCTCGTCACCCCCGAGGCCGAGGAGGTCGACGTCGAGATCAACGCGAACGACCTGCGGATCGACGTCTACCGCTCCTCCGGGCCCGGCGGGCAGTCCGTCAACACCACCGACTCCGCCGTGCGCATCACGCACATCCCCACCGGAGTCGTCGCCTCCTGCCAGAACGAGAAGAGCCAGCTGCAGAACAAGGAGCAGGCGATGCGTATCCTGCGCTCCAGGCTGCTCGCCGCGGCACAGGAGGAGGCGGAGAAGGAAGCCGCCGACGCCCGCCGCAGCCAGGTCCGCACCGTCGACCGCTCCGAGAAGATCCGCACGTACAACTTCCCGGAGAACCGCATCTCGGACCACCGGGTCGGATTCAAGTCGTACAACCTGGACCAGGTCCTGGACGGCGAACTCGACGCGGTGATCCAGGCCTGCGTCGACGCGGACTCGGCCGCGAAGCTGGCAGCCGCGTAAGGCACGCACGAGCACGAAGAAGTACGACGGAGGACTTGCGTGAACCTGCTGCTCGCGGAAGTGGCCCAGGCCACCCAGCGCCTGGCCGACGCCGGCGTGCCCTCGCCGCGCAACGACGCGGAGGAGCTCGCCGCGTTCGTGCACGGCGTGAAGCGGGGCGAGCTGCACACCGTCAAGGACTCCGACTTCGACGCCCGGTACTGGGAGGTCATCGCCCGGCGCGAGCAGCGTGAGCCGCTCCAGCACATCACCGGGCGCGCCTACTTCCGCTACCTCGAACTGCAGGTCGGGCCAGGGGTGTTCGTGCCCCGGCCGGAGACCGAGTCGGTGGTCGGCTGGGCCATAGACGCCGTGCGCGCGATGGACGTCGTCGAGCCGCTCATCGTCGACCTGTGCACCGGCTCCGGCGCCATCGCGCTCGCCCTCGCCCAGGAGGTCCCGCGCTCGCGGGTGCACGCCGTGGAGCTGTCCGAGGACGCCCTGACCTGGACCCGCAAGAACATGGCGGGCTCCCGCGTCGACCTGCGCCAGGGCAACGCCCTGGACGCCTTCCGCGACCTCGACGGCCAGGTCGACCTGGTCGTCTCCAACCCCCCGTACATCCCGCTCACGGAGTGGGAGTACGTGGCGCCCGAGGCCCGCGACTACGATCCCGAACTCGCCCTGTTCTCGGGCGAGGACGGCCTCGAACTCATCCGCGGCCTGGAGCGCACCGCGCACCGGCTCCTGCGCCCCGGAGGTGTCGTCGTCATCGAGCACGCCGACACGCAGGGCGGCCAGGTGCCCTGGATCTTCACCGAGGAGCGGGGCTGGGCCGACGCGGCCGACCACCCGGACCTCAACAACCGGCCGCGGTTCGCGACCGCCCGCAAGGCGCTGCCCTGATGAGCACGAGCACGCGCACGCGCCCGACGAAATCCCCCCAGCAGCAGTACGTGTACGAGGAGGCCCGCTAGATGGCACGGCGATACGACACCAACGACGCGACCGACCGCGCCACCGGTCTGCGCGAGGCCGCGTCCGCCGTCCGCCGGGGCGAGCTCGTGGTGCTGCCGACGGACACCGTGTACGGCATCGGCGCGGACGCCTTCACCTCCGAGGCCGTGGCCGACCTCCTGGAGGCCAAGGGCCGGGGCCGCAGCATGCCCACGCCCGTGCTCATCGGCTCCCCGAACACCCTGCACGGCCTCGTCACGGACTTCTCCGAGATGGCCTGGGAGCTGGTCGACGCCTTCTGGCCGGGCGCGCTGACCCTCGTCGCCAAGCACCAGCCGTCGCTGCAGTGGGACCTCGGCGACACCCGCGGGACCGTCGCCGTCCGCATGCCGCTGCACCCGGTCGCCATCGAGCTGCTGACCGAGGTCGGCCCCATGGCGGTCTCCTCGGCGAACCTGACCGGGCACCCGGCGCCGGAGAACTGCGACGCCGCCGAGGCGATGCTGGGCGACTCCGTCTCCGTCTACCTCGACGGCGGCCCGACCCCCGGCAACGAGCCGTCCTCCATCGTCGACGTGACGGGCAAGGTACCGGTCCTGCTGCGTGCGGGCGCCCTGTCGGCGGAGGAGCTGCGCAAGGTCGTACCCGACCTCGAGGTGGCGAATTGACGGCCCCTGACGCGGGGCGTGGCATATGGGACGGGGAAGAGACGCGGACCTTCACGGGGCTGCCTCGGGACACCTTCCGCATCCTCCACGTCAGCACAGGCAACGTGTGCCGCTCGCCGATCACCGAGCGGCTGACCCGCCATGCCCTGGCGGACCGTCTCGGGGACCCGCTGTGGGGCGGTCTGGTCGTCGAGAGCGCGGGGACCTGGGGGCACGAGGGGGCGCCCATGGAGGCGAACGCGGAGGCGGTCCTCGCGGACTTCGGCGCGGACGCCTCCGGCTTCACCGGGCGTGAGCTGCTCGACGAGCACGTCATCCGCGCCGACCTCGTGCTGACGGCCACCCGGGACCACCGGGCCCAGGTCATCTCCATGGGTCACTCGGCAGGGCTGCGCACCTTCACCCTGAAGGAGTTCACCCGCCTGGTCCGCGCCATCGACCCCGCCACCCTGCCCTCCCTGGAGGAGGGCATGGTCGTCCGCGCACGCGCGCTGGTCCGCGCCGCCGCCGCTCTACGCGGGTGGCTTCTGGCCCCCACGGCCGAGGCCGACGAGGTCTACGACCCGTACGGCGCCCCTCTCCCGTTCTTCCGGTCGGTCGGCGACGAGATACACCAGGCACTGGACCCCGTGGTGACCGCGCTGACGGGGGTGCCGGCCAGGGCGTAGCCGCCGCCGGGCCCGGGCCGCGGCCCCCGGCGCTCTCGGCTGCCGCGGCCGTTCGCGGGCACGACATCGGGCATGCCGGGCGTCCCGGGCCTACATTGGTGCTACGTCACCGTCGACGCCCCGGAGTCCATCATGTCGGTCACCCCTGTCCTAGAGGCCGATGTCCTGCGGCGGCAGGACCCCGCACTGGCCGACATCCTGCTCGGTGAGCTGGATCGGCAGGCGACGACGCTGCAGCTCGTCGCCGCGGAGAACTTCACCTCGCCGGCCGTGCTGGCCGCCCTCGGGTCGCCGCTCGCGAACAAGTACGCGGAGGGCTATCCGGGGGCCCGGCACCACGGCGGCTGCGAGATGGTCGACGTCGCCGAGCGACTGGCCGTGGAACGGGCGAGGTCGCTGTTCGGGGCCGAGCACGCCAACGTCCAGTCCCACTCGGGTTCTTCGGCCGTGCTCGCCGCGTACGCCGCCCTCCTGCGCCCCGGTGACACCGTGCTCGCGATGGGCCTGCACTTCGGCGGTCACCTCACCCACGGGTCGCCGGCGAACTTCTCCGGCCGCTGGTTCGACTTCGTCGGGTACGGGGTCGAGGCCGACTCCGGCCTCATCGACCACGAGCAGGTGCGGACCCTCGCGCGCACGCACCGCCCCAAGGCCGTCGTGTGCGGGTCGATCTCGTACCCCCGGCACATCGACTACGCGTTCTTCCGCGAGGTCGCCGACGAGGTGGGCGCCTATCTCATCGCCGACGCGGCCCACCCGATCGGGCTGGTCGCCGGGGGAGCGGCGCCCAGCCCGGTGCCGTACGCCGACATCGTGTGCGCCACCACGCACAAGGTGCTGCGCGGGCCGCGCGGCGGGATGCTGCTGTGCGGGGAGGAACTGGCCGAACGCGTGGACCGGGCGGTGTTCCCCTTCACACAGGGCGGCGCGCAGATGCACACCATCGCCGCGAAGGCCGTCGCGTTCGGCGAGGCGGCGACACCGGCGTTCACCGCGTACGCCCATCAGGTGGTCGCCAACGCCCGCGTCCTGGCCCGGGGGCTGGCCGAGGAGGGGCTCGGGGTCGTCACCGGCGGTACCGACACCCATCTGCTCACCGTCGATCCCGCGCCGCTCGGCGTCGACGGACGCACCGCCCGCGGCCGGCTCGCGGCCGCCGGGATGGTCCTCGACTGCTGCGCCCTGCCCCACGGCGACGCCCGTGGCCTGCGGCTCGGTACGGCAGCGCTGACCACCCAGGGCATGGGCGAGACGGAGATGGCCCGGCTCGCCGTGCTGTTCGCGGGGGCCCTGCGGGAGGGCGGCGACGGCAAGCGGACGCGTGAAGAAGTACGGGACCTGGCCGGAAGATTTCCGCCGTATCCGCGCTGAGGTGGGGTAGACGCACCACCAGGCACAGCATCACGTGCAACCATCGTCGCTACCCGGATGTCCTCAACCTTATGCGCGCCTCGCTAGGGTGTGGGGCTGTGATGGCCAGCGAGACCTGTGGGGAAGCCCGTGCGTGAATACCTCCTGACGCTCTGCATCACGGCCGCGGTGACGTACCTGCTGACAGGGCCGGTACGGAAGTTCGCGATCGTGGCCGGAGCCATGCCGGAGATCCGTGCGCGCGATGTCCACCGGGAGCCGACACCGCGCCTCGGCGGTATCGCGATGTTCTTCGGGCTCTGCGCCGGTCTGCTGGTCGCCGACCATCTGACCAACCTCAGCGAGGTCTTCGCCGAGTCCAACGAGCCGCGCGCGCTGCTCTCCGGGGCCGCGCTGATCTGGCTCATCGGCGTCCTGGACGACAAGTTCGAGATCGACGCCCTGATCAAGCTCGGCGGCCAGATGATCGCCGCGGGCGTGATGGTCATGCAGGGCCTGACGATCCTCTGGCTGCCGGTCCCGGGTGTCGGCATCGTCGCGCTGACCCCGTGGCAGGGCACGCTGCTCACGGTCGCCCTGGTCGTCATCACCATCAACGCGGTCAACTTCGTCGACGGCCTCGACGGTCTCGCGGCCGGCATGGTCTGCATCGCCTCCGCCGCGTTCTTCATGTACGCCTACCGCCTCTGGTACAGCTACGGCATCGAGGCCGCGGCCCCCGCCACCCTCTTCGCGGCGGTCCTGATGGGCATGTGCCTGGGCTTCCTGCCGCACAACATGCATCCCGCCCGGATCTTCATGGGCGACTCGGGGTCGATGATGATCGGCCTGGTCCTGGCGGCCGGCGCGATCTCGGTCACCGGCCAGGTGGACCCGGACGTGATGAACCTGTACGGCTCGGAGCGCAGCACGGTCTACTCGATGGTGCCGGTCTACATCCCGCTGCTGATGCCGCTGACCATCATCGCGATCCCGGCGGCCGACCTGATCCTCGCGATCGTGCGCCGCACCTGGCGCGGCCAGTCGCCGTTCGCCGCCGACCGGGGGCATCTGCACCACCGGCTCCTGGAGGTCGGGCACTCGCACAGCAGGGCCGTGCTGATCATGTACTTCTGGTCGGCGGTCATCGCCTTCGGCACCCTCGCGTACACCGTGAACGCGGCGTCCATGTGGATCGTCCTCGCCATCGCGATGCTCAGCGGAGTGGGTCTCTTCCTCCTGCTGCTGCCCCGCTTCACCCCGCGCGCCCCGCGCTGGGCGCAACGCATCGTGCCGCCGCGCTACCGCCGCCGCACGGTCGTCCCGGCCACCGCCCCGGAGCCGGCCGCGGACTGGACCCCGTCCCTCAACGGCGCGACGGCGATCGGCGGCCGGACCCACGAGCACGAAGCGGAACCCAGCCCGGCGGGTGCGCGCCGCTGAGACGCGGCCGGCCGCCGCGACCGCCGTCGCGGTGCAGCGGGGATCTTCGAGAAGCGGCCGGAGGCCGTGTGCGGGCCCCGCACACGGCC